>JAFRQN010000180.1 GCA_017428585.1 Bacteroidota bacterium
GGCAAAAAAATTAAAAGCAAAGACTTTATTGATTACAACAAATTCACGAGAAAAAATAATACAAAAAGGAATAAATGAATTTGTTGATGTTATTATGGCTCCTTGTGTAGGTCCAGAGGTTGTTGCTGGTTCTACTCGTATGAAATCGGGTACGGCTCAGAAATTAATATTAAATATGTTGACAACAACTGCAATGATAAAAATGGGAAAAACTTATGGTAATATTATGATTGACCTAATACCTACAAATAATAAGTTAAAGCAAAGATCTAAAAAAATATTAATAGAGCTTGCTGGAGTAACTTTGGAGGAAGCAGAAAGTATATTAATTCAAACTAATTGGAATTTAAAACATGCTTTAATAATGCTTATTGCTAATGTTGATTTAGAACGTGCTGATGCTGAATTAAACAAAGCAAATGGAGTAGTAAAAAAAGCAATAAAAAATATATTATTAAATTAAATTTATCTTATTAATTTTAAAAATATTATGAAAAATTTATTATATAATTCATTTTTATTTTTGATAGCTTTAGTTTTATGTGTAAATAATATTTATGCAATAGATAATTATGGAAGTGCAGGCAATAAAGCCAGATTTGAATCGAGATATATTGTTGATATGCCTAATGCAGGGTTGTTGGCTAAAGGAACGTATGCACCTTCTATTAGATTTGTTGATGATGGTGGTATATTATTGGATTTTACTGCGGCACCATTTGAATTTTTAAATATAGGAATGAGCTATACTTTTTTCCATATTATAGGTTCAGGCAGTATAAAAGCACATCAGGATTTCCCTGGTATAAATTTAAAAGCTCGTGTTGTTGATGAAAAATTAACTCTTCCTGCTATTGTTGTTGGATTTAATTCTCAAGGGACTGGAGCTTATTATGAAGGATTAGATAGATATGATCAACTTCATCCTGGTTTATACATAGCAGCAAGTAAGAGTTTTGTATGGCAGTTGGGTGAATTGTCAGCACATGTTGGTACAAATTATTGTGTTGGTACTGATAAAGAATATCAAGGATTTAATTTTTATGCAGGGGTTGAACAAGCAATAGGAGATTACCTATCTTGTATTTTTGAATTAAATCCTAATTTTAATGATAATGATGATATTAGTTCAAAATCTAAGGTAAAATTGAATACAGCTTTACGAGCAAGTATTTCAAATATAACATTTGAACTTCAATTAAGAGATTTATTTACAAGTACAAAAAATCATGGTGTAAATAGATTTGTTGGAATTGAATTTATAAATAGATTTTAACTGCATAATATAAATATATAAATAACAATTATAGGTTAATCATCAGTATATAATATGAAAAAATATAATTTATTAAAATATAATTACTTGCCAATTCAGATTATTGCACCTGAAATAAAAATTGCAAATATAGAATATAATACAGAAGTAATCATTTCGGAAATAAATAAACATTCTAAAGAAACAAATCTTATTATATTTCCAGAGTTAGTTTTAACAGGTTCAAGTTGTGGAGATTTATTCTTTTCATCGGATTTAATAAATAAAATTCCAAATGCTTTAACTAAAATTGTTCATGAAACTAAAAAAAATGGAGTGAATGTAATTTTAGGAACACCATTTTTATTAAATAATAAGTTATATAACGTTGCTGTATTTATTTCTAATGGCAAAGTATTGGGAATAGTACCTAAAAATCTTAAAACACGTTGGTTTAGTGATTATACTAATATAGATGATGAATATACTGAAATTCTTTTTGATGATTATTTTGTTCCTTTCGATGATAAATTAGTATTTAATTGTGATAATCTTTCTGATTGCAAGATTATGATTCATATTGGGCAGCCAACAATTAAAAGTTATTATAATTTATTAGGTGCTCAAGTTATAGTTAATCTTAATACACTTCCATATAGTATTGAACAAAATTCTGAAGATTTGATTAAGCAAATATCTAAGTTGAATAATCAAGGTATTATTTACGTTAATTCTAATGCAAGCGAGAGTACTACTGATAATGTTTATGGAAATACTATATTGGTGTGTGAAGCTGGAAATGTTGTAAATAAAGAAACAACATTACAATTAGAAACTCAAACTCTAAAATCAGAATTAGATTTAGACATAATTAATAGTTTACAGCGTAAAGAATCATGTAGTGATATAAATTATTATTCTATAGATTTTAATTTAAAATCTATAAATTCAGAACTTTCACGCAGTGTAATACAATCGCCATATTTCAATAATTGTAATACTGATGATTTGATAAAAAAATGTAATAATATATTAGAAATACAAGCGCTTGGATTAGCGAAGCGTATAAGTAGCATTAACGTTAAAAATTTAGTTATTGGTATTTCTGGCGGGGTAGATTCTACTTTGGCTTTGCTTGCTGCAATTAGGACTTGTGATATTTTAGGAATAAGTAGAAAAAATATTTTTACTATTATGATGCCAGGATTTGCAACAACAAGCAAAACCAAGAATAATTCTTATAAATTAGCTGAATTGTTGGGAACAAATATAATAAAAATTCCTATTGTTAAGGCTGTTACACAACATTTGAAAGATATAGATCATAATATAAATGATACTAATGTGGTTTATGAAAATGCACAGGCTCGTATGCGTTCTATGATATTATTTGATTATGCTAATAAAGTAGGCGGTATTGTAGTTGGTACTGGTGACGCATCAGAAATAGCATTAGGATGGTCTACTTACAATGGTGATCATATTTCGAATTATAATGTAAATGCAGGAATTCCTAAATCTATTGCTCAAGCAATAATAAGAGTTTTTGCGGAAAATGAAATAAAAAATGGTGAAAGAGAAATAGGAAATGTATTGTTATCTATATTATCCACGCCTATTTCACCAGAATTGGTTGGTAATTCTGGTAAAAGCATCACACAAGAAACAGAAAAAATTTTAGGGCCTTATATTTTACACGATTTCTTCATTTGGTATTATTGTAAATATCATTTAAGTCAAGAAAAAATAGTTTTCTTAGCTTCTATAGCATTTTCTGATATAAAAAAAGAAGACATATTAAAGTATTTAAAACTATTTTTTAAGCGTTTTTATCAAAATCAATATAAGCGTTCTTGTTCTACTGATGGACCAGCAGTGTTTGATTTTTCGTTATCACCACGTACAGGTCTAATACTTCCAAGTGATATTTCTTATAATATATAATTGGCAGGTATTATATAAAATCAAAATATAGAAAGTAAAATTTTTTTATTTTTTTTGTATTTATTAAAAATATATTTATTTTTGTATTTACATAAAAAATAAACGAATAGTAAAAGCAAGCGGGCATGGCGAAATTGGCAGACGCACTAGACTTAGGATCTAGCGGGGCAACCCTTGAGAGTTCAAGTCTCTCTGCCCGTACATTTTTAATTTAAACTTTACAATTGGATATAAAATTGAATACTACATTAAACACTATAAGCGATAGTAAACGTGAAGTAGTAATTACTATTTCAGAAGAAGAATTTTCTAAGTTCTATAATGAAACATTAGGTAAGTATAGAAGCAAGATTAAAATGGCTGGTTTTAGACCAGGTAAAGTTCCTACTAATATTATTAAAATGAATTATGGTCAGGAAATTACATTTGAAAGTGATGAAGCGGCTGTAAATGCAAATTTTGGTGATTTTATTAATAACAACAAAAATTTGCACATGGTTGGTAGACCAGTTATAATGGATATAAAGGTTGAAGATGATAAATCTCATACGTATAAAGTAGAATTTGAAGTTATTCCAGAGTTTGAATTAGGTGATTATAAATCTTTAACAGTAGAAGAGCCAGTTCACGTTGTTAATGATGAAGAGGTTGAAAAAGCATTAAAAGATTTGTCTTATAAAATGGCAGAACGTACACCTATAGATCAAATTAATGATTTTGATGTTCATGTAATAGTAGATTCTTATGGAGTAAAGGATGACACCAAGGAAATAGATTTAGAAAAACCTATAGATAAGCATCTTCCATTAGAATTAAATAATGTAGATTTTAAAGATTTATTCTTAAATGCTAAAGTTGATTCTCAAATTCTTTATGAATATAATGATGGCAAATCTTTTGAATATTTTGTAGTAAAAGAAATTTATAAAGTAACTCCAGCTGTTATAGATGAAGAATTTATAAAGAAAGTTAGTAATAATAAATTTGATAATTTGGAAGATTATAAACAAGAAATTACTTTTGTACTTCAAAAGCAATGGGATGATAGAAGTCGTGAAGAATTAAAAGTGCAGGTATATGATAAATTAATAGATATGCATTCTGATTTTACTATTCCAGAAACCTTGTTGAATCTTGCTAAGGAACAGTTGGCTGAGAATTTCAAAAAGCAAAAAGTTGATTTAAATAATAAACATATAAAAGAATATATTGAAAGTCAAAGTGATAAATTAACGAGAATTGAAATTATTTTAAATAAGATAGTTGAAAAAGAAGATATAAAGGTTGAAGATTTTGACATAGAAAACTTTATTGATAAATACTATGCTCAATATTTTGGACCTGATTTTGACAAAGCTCCTCTCGTACAGAATATTCGTAAAGATGAACAAGCTTTAGCAGCTATCTTAAAAGAAAAAGTTGTTGATTTCATACTTGATTTTACTACAACAGAAGAAATAGATTTCGAAGAATATGACAAGAAAATTAGAGAAGAAGTTGATAAAGAAATAGCTGAAGACAAGATTAGAGAAGAAGCTGATAAAGAAATAGTTGAAGACAAGATTAAAGAAGAAAAAATAAAGAAAACTAAAAGTAAAAGTAAAAATAAGAACAAAAAA
>JAFRQN010000181.1 GCA_017428585.1 Bacteroidota bacterium
AGGACTGAAAATCCTTGTGTCGGGGGTTCAATTCCCTCCCTAACCACTTTATTTTTTTAAACAAAACATAGGATTTATCAATATGTTATCAACTGCAATTATAGACGTAGTAATTATAATAGCTTTAGGAATTGTTAATTCTAAGCTTTCAAAAATTCCTGGTTGGCTCCATACAGTAATAACAATAGTTTCAATACTTTTTGGAATCCATCTTCTTTATAATTTATATCTTATTATATTTTAATATAATATAAATTAATATAAATTAATATAAAGTTTATAAAAAAGAGCAATATAAAATATTGCTCTTTTTTTATTACTGTTATTCATCGTCTCAAGTATAATAACTATGCCTGTAATATTCTTATCAAAATTTTTGCATAATCTTCTATAAATGACAATCCACTGCCTGTGTTATCATATTATTAAATAACATTTTACACATAATCATTTTTTCATTTTCTTGCTTCAATTCCGCTTTTGCTTTATCCAAATTCTCTTTTGAAGTTCCATTTTTTTGTACTTCAGTAATTTTTTAACGTTGTCTATTAACTTATCTATTCTTATATGAATGTATAAAAAAAAGAGCAATATAAAATATTGCTCTTTTTTATGTTTAATTAATTTTAATCATCGTCTTCAGGCATGAGAACTACGCGTGCAAAGTTTTTGTCGAATGTTAAGTATTTTTTCGCAGCATCTTGAATATCTTTTGCAGTTACTTTATCTATTTTTTTAGCATAATCTTTTATAAATGATAAATCTCTGCCTGTATAATCATATTGTTGAATAACACTTAACCAATAACTATTTTCTTTAACATTTCTTTCATATTCTTGTTTCAATATTGCCTTTACCTTATCTAAATTCTCTTTTGAAGTTCCATTTTTTTGTACTTCAGCAAATACTTCTTTCACGCCGTCTATCAACTCATCTACTCTTGTAGGATCACAGCCATAATATACTAATGTCTTTAAACTTGGAGTAGGTACACTGTTAATATTCATTCCAATTCCTATACCATAAACACCGCCTTTTTCTTCACGAATTTCTTCTCTTAATCTAATATTTAATATTTCTTTAAGCATATTTACTTTCAAAATATTATCAGAAGTATAATCAAATTTATCATCATATTTTATAACAAGACGAACTGTTGATTTTGGTTCAATTCCTTTTTTAACAGTTTTGCTAAATTTTCCAGACTGCATATTGATGCCCATATCCTTCCAATTTTCTTTCTTGTTAGTACTTGGCAAGCTTGCAATATATTTTTCTATTAATGGTTTTATTTCATCCATGCTGAATGAACCAACAAATAAGAATGTGAAATTTGATGCATCAGAAAAACGTTCTTTGTAAATTTCAAATGCTCTATTTAAATCTAAATTATTAAGTTCTTTTGTTGTAAATGGCATTTTACGAGCATCATAGTTACTCATGAAAGCAGTCAATGTATCTGACAATACATTTTCTGGAGTTTTATCTCTATTCTTCAAAATATCTGATGATTTTGAAATAAATGATTTAAATGCATCAGAATCTTTTCTTGGTTCTGTAAACTGCATATTTAATACTTGGAAGAATGTTTCCATATCCTTTGGAGTAGTACTGCCGCTCATTCCCTGTGAATAATCACCAATATAAGGACTTACTCTGACAATTTTACCTTGTAAAACTTTTGATAATTTTACAGAACTCCAATCGCCTAAACCACATTCATCTATTATATCTGCAGCATTTGATGCATTATGATAATCACTTAATTTAGAATACAATGAAGCACCGCCTTTTGACCAGCAACTAAACAATATTTGATCATTTTTATAATCAGTTGGTTTTAATAATACTCTTGCACCATTAGATAATTTTAATTCAACTATATCAAAATTCTTTAAATTTTTAGTTGAAGTAATTTTTCCAGGAGTTGGAATCTTAGACATTAATGGTTTATCGCCAATATCATCAACGTATGGATCATATTTTGCTGTACGAGCTTTATTTAAAACTTCTAATAATTCTTTTTCAGTAGGTTTTTCTGTACTTGATTCAGGAAGACTTGCTGTTATAACAATATTATTATCTGATATTAAATTTGATACCATTTGATTAAGTTCATTCAAATAAATATCATTCATAAATTCTTTAACAAGAGTAAATTCATCTTCAATACCTGGCATTGCATAGCCTAAATCAAAATATTGATAAATTTCTTGTGCCAAATTTATTGATTCTGTTTTATCTCTTTCATTATATTGTTTTTCCATTTGAGCTATTAACTCTTCTTTTGTTCTCTTCAATTCTGAAGCAGTAAATCCGTGTTGATCAACTCTAAAGAGTTCTGCCAAAGCTGCTTCAAAACCTTTATTTAATTTTCCAGAAACAGGAATTGATATAAGTTGTAATGTACTTATATTGCCTATACCTAAACTACCAACACCACCAAAAGCAGCTAAAAATGGAGGTTCAGGCAATTGAGTAAGTTCATTTAATCTTCTTGACAACATTTGTCCAACAAGTTGTTCTTTATACAATTGTCTCAATCCATTGTAAGTAGATTTATCTGATTCAGGATGTTTAAAATATACAGCAAGTTGAGCGTATGGCAACTCTTTATCGTATGCTATAGATACCAATGGTTCTTTATTGTCTTTTATAGGATATAAGCCTTTATCTTTTTCTGCGCCTTTTCCTCTAAATTTATAATCTCTAAATTTTTCTTTAATAAGACTGATTATTTTATCAGCATCTATATCACCAACTACTATAATAGCTGATAAATCTGGACGATACCAATCATTATAAAATTCTACAAAACGTTCTCTTGGAGCATTTTTAATTACTTCTTCCAATCCTATAGGCATTCTTTCTGCATATTTTGAACCATTTAATAAGATAGGAAAATGTTTGTCCTGCAATCTTTGAGCAGCACTATTGCGTAATCTTTTTTCTTCAAGAATAACGCCGCGTTCTTTTTCTATTTCTTCTTTATCAAATGAAACATAATTTGCCCAATCACACATAACCTGAATACCAGTTTCTACCATTCCTGGTTTATCAACAGGAAGAGTCAGAGTATAACGGGTTACATCAAAACTTGTATAAGCATTTAAGTCAGAACCAAATCTTACACCAGTTGATTCCAAAAACTGTACTAATTCATTTTTTGGAAAATGTTTTGTTCCATTAAAACACATGTGTTCGATAAAATGAGCTAAACCGCGTTGATTTTCTTCTTCTTGAACAGAACCAGCACGTGTTACTAATTGTATTTCAACTCTTTTTTCTGGTTTTTTGTTTTCTAATACAAAATAAGTAAATCCACTTTCTAATTTACCAGTTCTAACTTTGGAATAAAGTGGTATTTTTGCATCAGGGTTTTTTGCTTTTACAGCAGCACTTAAATCAACGTTAAATAGTAGTACAAATGCAATAAATATACTTGCTGCTTGTAAAAAGAATGATCTTTTCATTTTTTCTAATCCTTAAAATTTTTATTAAATATTTACAAAACAGTGAAAAAAACATTAAAAATTAATTCAATACTACTCCTAAATATTTAAATCCATGTTAAATTATACGTAGTTAAAGAGTTATTGTTACACTCTTTAACTACATATATTAATCACACTACAATCAAATATATTTATTTTTTAAAACCTTTTCTTTTTAAGAATGCATCTATTTTTGGATCAGAGCCTCTAAAATTACGGTATAAAACATCAGCATCTTCACTTGCACCTTTTTCTAATAAACAAGTTCTAAATTTAGTTGCTACTTCTTTATTAAATACATCACCTGTTTCTACAAATGCTTGATATGCATCAGCATCAAGAACAGCTGACCAAGTGTAAGCATAATAACCAGCAGAATAACCTACATCGCTTCCAAAGATATGATTGAAATACCAGCTGCTGTAGCGTGGTGCTATTTCTTTAATCAAACCCATCTTGTTCATAGAAGCAGTTTCAAATTCAACAGCATCGCGTTGATTTGTATCAGCTATCATGTGCCAATCCATATCTAATATAGATGCAGCAATAAGCTCTAAAGTAATGAAACCTTGATTGAATGTTTTTGCTGCTTGTATTTTTTCTACTAAGCTGTCAGGAATAACTTCTCCTGTTTTATAATGTTTTGCATATAATTTCAACATTTCTGGAGCAAATGTCCAATTTTCACAAATTTGAGAAGGCAATTCAACAAGATCGCGAGGTACATTAGTTCCTGATATTGATCTGTATTTACATTTAGTTACTAATCCATGTAATGCATGTCCAAATTCATGGAATAATGTTTCTGCTTCATCAATGCTAAGAAGTGATGGAGTATTTCCAACAGGTCTTGTAAAGTTGCAAACATTAACTATAACAGGAATAACTCGTTTTCCATCTTTTACATATTCTTCTCTAATATTATTCATCCAAGCACCTGCACGTTTGCCTGCTCTTGGGAAATAATCAAAATACATAATACCTAAAAGTTCGCCGTTTTCATCTTTAACTTCGAATGTTTCTACTTCTGGATTATAAACAGGTAAATCTGTTCTTTGTTCAAAAGTCAAGCCATATAATTTTTCACTTAAAGTAAATACACCTTTTCTAACATTATTTAATTCAAGATAAGGACGTATTTCATCTTCATTTAAATTATATTTTTCTTTACGTACTTTTTCTGCATAATACCACCAATCCCATGGTTCTAATTTAAAGTTTCCACCTTCCTTGTCAATAATTTTCTGCATTTCTGCAACTTCAGCTTTAGCAAATGGAATAGTTGTTGTTGCAATATTTTTAATTAAATCGTATGCATTTTTAGCTGTTTTTGCCATATTATCGCTAATAACAAAATCAGCCCATGTCTTATATCCCATTAAATTAGCTTTTTGTGTACGAAGTACAACTATTCTTTCAATAATCTTTTTATTATCTAAATTATCATTATTATTACATTTGTTTATATATGCTTTATACATTTTTTCACGCAATTCACGTTTGTCTGCAAATTGCATAAATGGTATCCAACTTGGTTTATCAAGAGTAAATATATAACCATTAGTATTTTCTGCTTTTGCTAATTCAGCAGCTGCTGTACGAATAGATTCTGATAGACCAGAAAGATCATTTTCATCTGTAATAACAAGTTTAAACTTTTTATTTTCTTCTAATAAGTTTTTACCAAAATTAGTTGTCAATTTAACCAATTCTTCATTGATTTTTTTCATTTTCTCTTTATCTTCTGGTGATAAATTTGTACCACCTCTAACAAAAGATTTATAGTATTTTTCAACTAATTTTGCTTCTTCGCCTTGAAGACCTAATTTGTCAATATTTTCATATACGCTTTTAACACGGTTGAATAAAGCTTCATTCATATTGATGTCATCATAGTGACTTGTCAATATTGGACCATATTCTTCTTCTATTGCCTGCATTTCAGGATTGCCATCCGCTTCAGACACATTAAAGAATACAGAAACAACATTATTAAGCAATTCACCTGAATTTTCCAATGCTAAAATAGTATTTTCAAATGTTGGTTCATCTGGATTGCTTACGATTGCTTCTATTTCTGCGTTATGCTGCTTTAATCCTTCATCAAAAGCAGGTTTATAGTGTTCTACCTTTATTAAATCAAAAGGTGGTACACCATAAGGAGTATCCCATTCAACAAAGAATGGATTTCCATCTTTAGTAGGCTCTTGTGCCTCTTTTTGCTGCTTATTACAAGCAGTCATTGTTAACATGATAGCCATAAATGCTACTAAAATTTTTTTCATATCGACCTATTAATTATTATTAATAATATTTTTATTTTATTTTTATTATAATCACTTTTTTTATTCTAAAACTGAATACCATAAATAGTTATTAACTATATAATAATATATTATTTTGAATTTAACAAAAATACTATTTTTTTTTTAATTTTATATTATATTATTCATAATATTTTCTTTTTTTTATAAACTACTCCTTTCTATCTTTTCTATATATTATATTTTTTTCCTATTTTTTGTTATTTTTGTAATTGCAGTATTATATTTTATATATATTTTCTATGAAATTCACAAACAATAATAATTGGTCTAAAATAAACATAATTATTCAACATGAATATTTAACAAAAATAAAAACTAAAGGATTTATCATTTCAACATTTTTAACTCCTTTAGTTATGGTATTAATTATATTAATTCCTGGTATTATAACATATTTTTCAATGACATCTGAAACAGAATTATCAAATAAAATTGCTATTATTGATAATTCTAAAACAGAGTTATCAAAATCCATAATAAAATCTCATCCAGAATTATATACATATACAACCAGTTCTGAAAAAGAATTAAAAAAAGATATTTTAGACAATAAATTAGATGGTTTTTTAGTTTTGCCTGACTCACTGCTTACTGTAGGCATCATTAAACTTGTTACAAATGAATCTATTGGATTAAAAACAATAGAAAATATAGAATCCACAATTAATAGTGCAGTCAAGGATGAAAGGCTCCATTTTTATGGCATAACTAATGAAACAATAGATGAAATAAATAAATCTATTAAAATTGATGCCAGCAAAATTACCAAACAAGGCAATGTAGAACAAGATAATTCGGAAATCAACTCTATAATAGGCTACATATTAGGGTTTATAATGTATGGACTTATGCTGACATACGGCAACCAGGTAATGCAGGGAGTAATAGAAGAAAAATCAAATCGTATTATTGAAATATTAAGCTCTTCCGTAAAGCCATTTCATATAATGCTTGGAAAAGTTATTGGAATAGGTGCAATTGGCTTAACACAAATTATAATATGGTTAGTCGTAATAGGTGTTGCTGTTCTATTTGCAAGCAATTTAATTATGCCGTCAGATATTATGCAGCCTGATGAGATGGCAGCATTGGGGAACGAAAATATTACTTCAGATATTCTATCAGATATTAATATATCTATTGGGCTTATGATATCATTTGTATTATATTTTTTGGCAGGCTATTTTTTATATGCAACATTGTTTGCCGCAATCGGATCTACTGTTGATTCGGCACAGGATGCTAACTATCTTTCAACAATAGTAGTTTTATTAATAGCAGTACCTATTTTAATTATTCAACATATAGTTCTTGAACCTGAAAGCTTATTGTCAACTATTTTATCATTGATACCGTTATTCAGTCCAATATTAATGCCTGTACGTATATCAATAATATCAATTCCATTATGGCAAATAATTATATCTTATATTTTATTAGTAATTACCTTTATACTATTTTTAAAACTTGGTTCTAAAATATATAGATTAGAAATCCTCAGACATGGAACAAAAGTTACATTTAAGAAATTAATACAATGGATAAAAGCATAATAAATAAACATAATAATATAAAATAAACTTAATATGAACAAGAATAAAACAATAGAGCAATGTGGATTTTGTGGTAAAACAAAAAATAGCGCAAAAATATTTTTTGAAGGTATAGTTCCTGGACTTTCTATTTGCGAAGACTGCGTTACACAAGCACATGATATACTAAAAAAAACAGAATTAGAAAATCAGAAAAATAAATTTGATGAAAATATAACTATATATAAACCATCAGTAATAAAATCTTTTCTTGATCAATATGTAATTGGACAAGAATATGCAAAAAAAGTTCTTTCTGTTGCTGTATACAATCATTATAAACGCATACAACACCAAGCATCCAATGAAAATGATATAGAATTAGAAAAAAGCAATATACTTTTATTGGGACCTACTGGTACGGGAAAAACTTTATTAGCAAAAACATTAGCTAAAATATTAAATGTACCTTTTTCTATAGCAGATGCTACAACTATAACAGAAGCTGGTTATGTAGGCGATGATGTAGAATCGGTATTATTAGGATTATTGCAAGCAGCAAATTATAATGTTGCAGCAGCTGAAAAAGGAATAATTTATATAGATGAAATAGACAAAATAAGCAGACGAAGCGAGTCTCAAAATATAACAAGAGATGTATCTGGAGAAGGTGTACAACAGGCGTTGTTAAAAATTTTAGAAGGAACAATAGCAGGTGTTCCTCCAAAAGGCGGTAGAAAACATCCAGAACAATCACTTATTTATATTAATACTAAAAATATATTATTTATTTGTGGTGGTGCTTTTGTTGGTTTAGACAAAATTATTGAAAAACGTATTAAAACAAATAATATAATTGGTTTCACTGCACAAGAAGACGATAATAATATTGAACTTCAAGATTATCTTAAATTTACAACATCTGATGATTTAGTTAAATATGGTTTTATTCCTGAAATAACAGGTAGATTAGCAACTATTGCACCTTTAGAAAATCTTTCCAGAGAAGCAATGTACGATATTCTTACAAAACCTAAAAATGCAATAATAAAACAATATCAATATCTTTTTAAATTAGAAAATATTGAGTTAATATTTAAAGAAGATGCTATTCAATATATTGTTGATACTGCTATTGAGAAAAATACTGGTGCAAGAGCATTAAGAGGTATTATTGAACAATTTATGCTGCCAATAATGTATTCTGTTCCAGATCAAAAAAATATTAAACAATGTATTATTAATAAAGACGTTATCGAAAATAATAAAAAACAAGTATTTAAATACTTTAAGTAATTAGATATAAAATAAAAAATATATAATGTTCCACGTGGAACGTTATTATTATATTAACAAACTTTTTTAAAGCAACAAAACCAATGTTCCACGTGGAACATTGGTTTTGTTTTATATAAATGTATATTAAATCTATATAAGATTTAATTCCTTTCCTATTCTTGTAAATTGATATACTATTTCATCTAAATGTTCTTGTTTATGAGTAGCCATATAACTTGTTCTCATCATACTCATATTTTCTGGTACTCCAGGAGGTATAAAAGCATTCACATAAATTCCTGCGTCAAATAATTTTCTCCAGAATACTAATGATTTTTCAAGATCTCCTACTATAACAGGAACAATAGCTGTAACTGCATCAACAACATTAAATCCTGCTTCTTTTAATTTATTTCTAACGTATGCTGCATTATTAACTACTCTGTCTACATAATTTTCAGGTTCTCTTTCAAGTATATCTAAAGCTGCCATAGCTGCTGCTACAGATGCTGGAGTAGGACTTGCACTAAAAATAATAGCTCCTGCCATGTGCTTAATATAATTAATTACTTTATATGGTCCAGCTACAAATCCACCTAATGATGCAAATGTTTTTGAAAATGTTCCCATAATCAAATCTGTTTCATTAGTCAAATTGTAATAACTTGCTGTTCCGCGTCCACCTTCTCCTATTATACCTGTTGCATGTGCATCATCGCATAAAACTCTTGCACCATATTTTCTCGCCAATTCTGTTATACTTTTAAGATTACATATTTCGCCTGTTACTGAAAATACACCATCTGTAACAATTAATTTACCTGCATTCTCAGGAAGTGATTTCAGTACACGCTCTAAATCGTTCATATCTGAATGTTTAAAACGAACAAATTCTGCCAACATTCCTTTTGCTGTAACAGCTCCATTTTGAATACATGCGTGATTTTCTCTATCTGATATTACATAATCACCTTTATTACACAATGTTGGTATAATTCCTAATGCAGTTTGAAATCCAGTTGAAAAAATCAAAACAGCCTCTTTATTTAAGAATTTGCTTAATCTTTTTTCTAATTCATTATGCAAAGATAAAGTTCCTGTTAAATATCTTGATCCAGAACATCCTGTACCATATTTTTCTATAGCTTCAATTGACTTCTGTTTTACGTATGGATGAGCAGTTAAACCTAAATAATTATTAGATCCTGCCATAATCATTTTCTTGCCATATACATTGACAATAGGTCCTTCATTTGCATCTAATGGATGAAAGTAAGGATATAAATTCAAATTCTTAAATTCTTCATCACGATTAAACTCACAACACTTATTAAATAAATCCATTTATTGCATCCTTATTTTATTAATATCATATTACAAAAATAATAAAAATATATAATTAAATAAA
>JAFRQN010000182.1 GCA_017428585.1 Bacteroidota bacterium
ACCATACGTTTTGCTGGTGATTCTGGCGATGGAATGCAACTAGTCGGCACACAATTATCAGTTTTAAGTGGAAAGTATGGCAACGATGTAAACACATTTCCTGATTATCCTGCAGAAGTACGTGCTCCAGAAGGAACACTTTATGGCGTTTCTGCTTATCAAGTTCATATTGGGTCTAAAACAATTACAACTATGGGCGACAAAATAGATGTCCTTGTTGCATTGAATGCATCATCACTAAAGGTTAATTTACCTAATGTAGCTGAAAATGCAACAATCATAGCTGACATAAATGGTTTTGATTCCAAGAACTTAAATTTAGCAGGATATTCTGTCAGTCCATTAGATGACGACACATTAAAAAACTATAAAGTCATCAAAATAGACATAAAAACAGAATTAACTAAAGTTTTATCAGATTTAGGATTAAATGTAAAAGCAATCACACGTTCTAAAAACATATTTACATTAGGAGCTGTGTGTTGGCTGTTAGATAGAACACTTGATGTATCTATCGCATGGTTAAATACTAAATTTGGTAAAAAGCCAGATGTTTTAGAAGCAAATATACGTGCATTAAAATGTGGTTATGAATACGCTTCTAATTGCTCTGATTTCGATACTCAATTTATAGTTCCACCTGCTAAAAAAGAAAATGGTATTTATAGAAATATAACAGGAAATGAAGCAACAGCCTTAGGATTAGTAACTGCATCAAAATTAACTAAGATGCCTTTATTCCTTGGATCTTATCCTATTACTCCTGCTACAGAAATTTTACATTTCCTATCAGGATTTAAGAAATATGGAGTTAGACATATACAAGCAGAAGATGAAATAGCTGGTATATGTTCAGCAATAGGTGCTTCATTAGGTGGAAATTTAGCAGTAACTACAACATCAGGACCTGGTTTTTCATTAAAAACAGAAGCTCTTGGTTTTGCAGTAATAGCAGAAATTCCTTTAATTGTAGTAGATGTTCAAAGAGCTGGTCCTTCAACAGGTATTCCAACAAAATCAGAACAATCTGATTTATTCGCTGCAATGTTTGGTCGTCATGGCGAAGCTCCACTTCCTATAATAGCAGCAAAATCATGTTCAGATTGCTTTGATATTGCAATAGAGGCTGCACGATTAGCAACAAAATACATGACTCCTGTTGTATTGCTATCAGATGGATATTTAGCACAAGGTACAGAACCTTGGAGAATTCCAGATTTAGACAAACTTCCTGATCTTACAATGCAGTTTGTTACAAATCCAGAAGGATTCCAACCTTATAAACGAGATGAAAAAACATTGGCTCGTTTATGTGCTATACCAGGTACTCCAGGCTTAGAACATAGAATAGGTGGATTGGAAAAACAAAATAACGGCAGTGCAGTATCTTCAGATGGTGCAAATCATCAAATAATGACAGAACTTAGACAAAGAAAAATAAATAATATAGTCGATGATATTCCTCTATTAGAAGTAGAAGGTAACAATCACGGAAAACTTTTAGTTATTGGTTGGGGAAGTACTTATGGTGCAATAAAAGCAGCTATTGACAAATTACATTCTGATAATATAGATGTCTCATTTGCACATTTAAGATATTTGAATCCTCTTCCGAAAAATTTAGGTGAAATAATTTCTAATTTTGACAATATATTGGTACCTGAAACAAATAACGGACAATTAAGATTTATATTACAAAGTAAATTCTTAAAGAATATGATAGGACTTAATAAGCTTACTGGTGTTCCTTTCAAAGCTTACGAAATTGAAAATAAAATTTTAGAAATACTCAATAAAGGAGGAAAATAAAATGGCCACATTTGAAGAGATATTAAAATTAACTCCAACAGAAGCTGACAATTTAACAGCAAAAGATTTCAAATCAGAAGCTGAAGTACGCTGGTGTCCAGGCTGTGGAAATTATGGTATAATAGCATCACTTCAAAGAACATTAGCAGAAATCGGTGTTCCAAAAGAAAAAATTGTTATTATTAGTGGTATTGGCTGTTCCAGTCGTTTTCCTTATTACATGAATAATTTTGCCTATCATACTATACATGGTCGTGCACTTCCAATAGCAACAGGAATGAAATTAGCCAATCCTAATTTATCTATTTGGGTTATGACGGGCGATGGTGACTGTTTGAGTATTGGAGGAAATCATTTTATTCATGCATGTAGAAGAAATATGAATCTCAATGTCCTTATGTTCAATAACGAAATATATAGTTTAACAAAAGGACAACAATCTCCAACATCAAGAGTAGGACTAAAAACAAAATCTTCTCCATTTGGAGTTATAGATGATCCATTTGAGCCAGCTACATTAGCAACAGGTGCAGGTGCAACATTCGTAGCACGAGGTACAGCTGCTGATCCAGCATCATTAAAAGAATTAATGTTAGCATCTCATAACCATCCAGGAATGTCATATTTAGAAATATATACAAATTGTGTTATATTTAATGATGGAGCCTTAAAAGACTTCAGCGATAAAGAAATAAGAAAAGAAACTACTGTTTGGTTAGAAGACGGCAAACCAATAGTATTTGGTAAAGATCGTGACAAAGGTATCATTATGGACGGTGCAAGACCAAAAGTTGTTAACTTAACAAATGGTACTTACTCACTAAATGATGTTTTAGTACATAATAAACGTGATTCTTACATGGCATTCTTGTTATCTAATATGAGTTATGATCCAACAATGCCTCGTCCAATGGGTATATTCTTAGATTTAGAAATAGATACCTATCTACAACGTGCAGAAGCACAACTTGCTAAATACTATAATCCAGATGCAAGTTTACAAACATTGCTTGAAGGTACTGAAAGTTGGACAATTGAATAAGATATCTTAGAAATTTATAATATTATAAATAAATAAATAATAATGTATAACTTAAACGAAATTAAAACGTTAATAGAAAATATAAAAGATCCTGATTTAGGAGTATCATTAAAAGAACTTAATGGACTTCAAGATATTAATTTAGATAATAATAATTTAAATATATCTTTATTATTGCCAGGTCCTATTACTTATTCTAAAATAGATTATGAAAAAATAATTATTTCTGTGTTAAAAGAAGCAGGAATTAACATAACACTTAATTTAAAAGTTGAAGAAAAAACTGAAAATAGGATCAAAGAACGTCCAGGATTTTTGAAAAAAGTAAAATACATTATTGCAGTCGCTTCTGGGAAAGGAGGCGTTGGCAAATCTACAATATCAGCTAACTTAGCAACAGAACTTGCTAAACAAGGTGCAAAAGTTGGTATATTGGATAGTGATATTTATGGTCCAAGTCAAACTATAATGTTTGGAGTAGAAAATGAATATATGGAAGCAGAGACTGATCAGCATGGTCATACAAAAGCATTTCCAGTAGAGAAATATGGTGTTAAAATAGCATCAATAGGCTTTGTATTAAATCGCAGAGATGCTGCTGGATTAAGAGGTCCAATGCTGTCCAATATATTTAATTCTTTCTATGAACAAATAGACTGGGGTGAGTTAGATTATTTAATATTTGATTTGCCACCTGGTACAGGCGACATTCACTTAACTTTTGCTCAAAGACTTCAACCTGATGGAATAGTTTTAGTAACAACACCACAAGAAATATCTTTAGCTGATGTAAGACGTAGCGCAGTATTTTTTAAGGATAAACTTAATATAAATGTTTTAGGTGTGGTAGAAAATATGAGTTATTTTGTTCCACCAGACATGCCTGAAAAAAAATATTATATATTTGGACAAGAAGGTGGAAAAAATATAGCAATAGAACTTGGTCTCTTGTTGTTGGGTGAAGTACCTTTTAATATTTTGATGCGTGAAACCAGCGATAGCGGAAAACCTATCGTTTTAAGAGAGGACGGCGGTACACAAAAAGAAGTATTAAAAGATGTTGTAGCAAATATGATAAGTGAATTAAGACGTAAAAAATATAACAATATTGAAAATAAATAAAATATTTATTTTATAATTCAATTCATTTTAATAAAAAGAACTTCACAAGAAGTTCTTTTTTTTTCCCTTTTTTTGTAATTATCTATTATAAATTGAATAAAAATATTTATATTTGCATATTATAATTTATTGTATATAATAAGGACATAAGGAAATGAAAATTAAAAACATTATATATTTAGTATTATCACTTAGTATTGTTTTTTTGTTTAATTCATGTGATGAAGTAAGTGCACCATACGAAAAAAACAGTTCTTCTGAGCCATCTATTGATTCTTCTTCCAATCTAACTAAAATATTATTAGAAGAATATACAGGCTTTAAATGCAATAACTGTCCAAAAGGCGCTCGTATAGCTCATTCCTTAATGGATGCTTATTCTGATAGAATTATTTTAGTTTCAATACATTCAGGATACTTTGCTAAACCAGATAAAAGCGGTAATTTTACTTATGATTTTAGGACAGACGTTGGAGAAGAATTATGCTCTATAAATAATGTTAGTTCATTCCCTTGTGGTACTATAAGCAGAACACCTTTTAATAACGAAAAAATTATCAATGGAGCTAACTGGGCAAGTGCAGTACAAACATTTTTTGAAACATATAAAACTGCTCCAGTAGATATAAAAATAACACCTAATCTATCAGAAAGTCAAATAGATGTAACTATTAATTTAACATATTCTCAAGCAGCAAGTTCTCAAAATTATTTATCAGTTTGGATTACAGAAGATGGTATAAAATATTGGCAAATCG
>JAFRQN010000183.1 GCA_017428585.1 Bacteroidota bacterium
CCCAAAATCAAGCGAATACAGACATGTTGAAATCAGTTTGCAAGACTATGCAAAAGAAACATGCCTTTTAAGAGTTGCTGGTGTTCCAGGATCAAATGGAAATGCTTTATGGATTGATGAAATAAGCATAACAAACGGTCCTTACGATGAAGATGATGATGACGAAAGCATAGAAGAAAAAATTAATTTATCAGTCTATCCAAATCCAACAACAAATATCCTTCATATAAATAATAACAATTTATTAGGTGAAGAATATGAAATATATGATATGAGCGGCAAATTGATATTCAAAGCTAACAATAATACTAATGAAATTAATGTAGAAAGCCTTTCAACAGGAACTTACTCATTAAAAATTAAAGGCAGTGTTTTCAATTTCATTAAGAAATAATAAATTGATTAAGTATATAACAAAAAAAAGAGCAGCTAATCACTGCTCTTTTTTATTTTAATTAATCTTTTAATCTTAAATATAAAAATCATTTTATTTTACTACGAATATCACATCAGAAAGACTTTTGTAGTTTTGTTTCTTAAAAATGAACTCAATCTTCTTAAGAGACTGTGCAGTAAATGTATCAAGATAACTTTGAATTTTCGGTTCTATTAGAGAAAAAGCACGTTTCATTTTCCATGATTGACTCATATCAGTAGAATCAACAAGTATAACAAACAATCTATTCTCTGCACCAAAACGCATCTCACCTTGATTAGTATACAACCAAATTATTAAATCTTCAGAATTATTTTGAGCTTCTTTTATAATAGAACTTTTTATTTTATTTAAAAATTGTATAATATCATAGTGTCCCTGTTCCAATAATTTCTCAGTGAGAGTGTAAATCTGTTGAGCATCAGAATCCTTTTGATTGGCTGTAATTCCAAATTCTTTCCCTTTTGCTTTCAACCAAGCTAAAGCACTCATACCTAATTTTAATCTTATTTTCTCATCCATATATTTATTAGGAAAATGAGAAACTTTCAAATCTACAGGATAATCATCAATAAAAAAATCAACACTCTTTATCTCGCCAACAGCAGAAATTACTCTTGGATGACGTTTGAATAAGGATTCTATAAGATAAGAAGTCCAATTATTGTACCAACTATTCTGTACATAATTCCAGGCATTGTCTGCTATTTCTACACGTCTATTAAATAATTCATCATATTCACTTATAACTTTTACATACTTACGAATTAAATATTTGTCCAGCGAATTGTTTTGATCACCACCCCAAGAATAATATTGAACTTTATAAAGATCAGATTTTAGTTTTTCCTCATTAATACCCATCAACATATATAACTCGTTTTCCCTGCATCTCAAATATCTATCAAGCATAGCATTGGCATCATGGCGTTTCTCCAGCAATTCAAAAAGTTCGACATTTTGTTCTTTAATCTTCTTCGTGGTCAAAGTCAAACCATTATCATTTAAAAACTGATCTATCAATTTTTTACGACAAACAGCACGAACTTTTAACCAAAGTAAAGCATTTGTATTGTTGTTAAAAGAATATAAGTTTTGGGATCGAAATTCTTTGTCCCATTTTTCAAAGTTTGTCATTTATTTTACATTTTAATTAAACATTGTTTTTTTTGTACAAATCAAAAGAATCTCACTACTACCAGCAACACTGCCCTTTCCACCACGACCAGAACTATATGTTTTCTTCTCTACTTTTACATTTCGATAAGGTTCTATCATTGCCTTCATTGTATCTATATCAGGATAACTGCGATCATTATAACTAATAAGCCAAGTTGGAATTTTTTGAGAAAATTCAAACATTTTACGAAAATTATTAATAGCTTCACTATTTTTATCAAACCCACTAATCCTTTTCGGTTCATAACGTTTTGTTCCATTAACAAACTGTTTGTCTTTCCAGTATTCTACAAATGTTTCAAGCAAATGATAAAAAGACTGGTAATCTGCATGACTGTTGCAGTATGGAGGATCAAAGTAAACAAGATCAATATCTTCAAGTTTTGGAAGCAAATCAAGAACATTTTCATTGTAGCTTTCATTATGTTCTTGATTATCAAATACAGCAGCATTGTATTGTGGTAATAAATCTAAAAACAATTCCTTAAGTGGGCGAATAAGACTACGGTTACGTTTTATTCGTGCTGGATTTGATGCATAGTTAAGTGCCTGTGTATGTGCAAAATGTCCCATTGTAACTTTGCGAGTCATACTCCTACACATTACACTCAGAGCCATTGACTGCTTATATGGATTATCCAGTTTACACACATTACTTCTGAAACTATCAGCAAAAGCAGCTTCTTCCCGTGTAAAGAACAAATCTGAAAAAAGAGTTTCCATCAAATTATACTCTTCAGGATTACTATTCTCAGAAAACAATATATCTGTATCAATAGACGTAAGTTTAGTATTTGAATTTTCAATAAGAGCCTTACCAATTTGATTATTAAAGCTCATAAAATCATTTGTAATCGTCTTTTTACCTAATTGTTTCATCATATAAGCTATCGACTGCGAACCACCAAAAGCATCCAAAACAGTATAAACAGTTTCAGGAATGAATTTCGCTATCCATCCTCTATGGATGTATTTCGCTCCTAAATATTGAGGCTCTGGAAATTTATATCCTAAATAATTGTTATTATTAAAGAGATCTTGAATCATATACTGCTATATCTTTTTATTTATATACAAAAATACAAAATTTTTCGAATATAAATCTTATAACATAAATATTTAATATTAATAATATTTAAACATTAAATTATAATCATATTATTCTAATCTAATTATAGTTTCACAACATTTTAATTGAATTATCTTCATTGAAATTAAATATTATTATAAAAAAGATTTTTGCTTTATTTTAAAATAAAATATAACTTGTATATTTTTTAATTTTTTTATATTTTTAAATATAAAATAAGTACTATTTATAAAATCAGGAGAGATTTCCTTTATGAAAAGAATATTCCTTAGTATTATCATAACAACATTTTTATTTGTAGGAACAATATCTGCTCAAACGCCTAAATGGGTTAGCACGGAAGTTCAAAACCGCACTGCTGTATTTGAAGACTATATTTATGTAAATTTTTATGTTGGTATGGCAGATAAAATGGCAAACGACTTTGAAAAACAATATCCAAACCAATTTATAACTATTAATAATAATTTAGATATAGATGAAGGAAGGGAAATATTTCACAACTCAGGTATAGATGGAAATATACCAAATGTTTTAGAAGAAGGTTCTCCTTATTTATTAGGCTCTATAAATAGATCTACAATCCCATGGGCAATTGGCATTGATAAGTGGCAGCCTCTTGTTGAAAATATTGTAAATCAACCTTCTGTTGTTAATGTTTATGTTAAACCTGAACTTAATATTGTAACCCGTGAACTTACTGTTGAAGTAGAATATTATTATACAGATGATTCGCCTGCACCTGAAAACTATTTAACTGTTATGCTGTTGCAGAATGAATTATTAATAAAAGATGATTTATTAATAAAATATAATCCTGATCCAGATTTTGTAACTGAAGATGGATTATACCGCAGAATGCATTTTTTACGAGCTGTCTTATCTCCGGGTGGTGCTTGGGGTGATACTATAACTAATACTAAAAAAGGAAGTTATGAATGTAGAAAATATACTGTAATACTTCCTGATACTATAAAAAAAATTCCTGTAGAACTTGAAAACTTAGAAGTTGCAGCATTTATTTCAGAAAGCAAAGCCAATATTTATTCAGGTCATAAAGCAAACATAGAAATTATTAAAACAGATGTAAAAATAGAAGACATTACAGAATATACTCTTAATGTTGAAAACATATATCCAAAATTTAAAGTAACAAATAAATCAGATTTGCCTATTACAAAATTTGATATGGGATATAATTTTATTTTGACATATACTAAATTTATGGCACATATTATTGAATATAATTATTATAATATAGGGAAAACACAAAATCATGATACTTCTATTACAAATAAATTTACATATTTAGGAACATTAAATAAAGACGAATCAGCTGTAATTGAATTCCCAAAAGTAACTCGTGATAATTTTAATTTTGCTTCTTCTTATACCCTTCAAGCATTTGTTTCAAGTATTGTTTTTAGCGGCAATAATCCTGCATTAGATACCAATAAAACAGATAATATTATTGTAACTGCTCCTAAAATAGGTTTAATTGATAC
>JAFRQN010000184.1 GCA_017428585.1 Bacteroidota bacterium
ATAGGTTATTTATGTGAATATCAATGGTATAAAGATGGTGTAGCGATACCAAATGCAACAGATTCATATTACTTAGTACAAAATGCAAGTTTAAGTGATGCAGGCAAGTATTATGTAATGGTAACAAGCATGAAGGGATGCGGCGAGACTAAGTCAGCAGAGGCAACAGTAACATTGAAAGATAGTTACTTAGAAGAAATAGGCGTTAATACAGAAATGCATATAAATTCAATATTGCCAAGTCCAGCAACATATAAGGCAACAATGAAATATACATTAAGTCAGAGTACACAAGTAGTAATAAAGATGTTAGATATAACAGGACGTAACTTAGGTAACATCTATACAGGTTATGGAGAAGCAGGCGAGAATGAACTTGTTCTTGATTTAAGTTCATACACAAGCGGTACATATTATGTTGTATTAGAATCTAACAACAAACGTGTAATTCGTTCTTTGATTATTACTAAGTAATTATAGTAAGATAACAAATTAATAAAATCAAAAAACGCATAAAAAACTTATAGCCCATCATTAGATGGGCTATTTTATTTTAATTATCTTATTTTATTACATTTGTATAATTAATAAAAATAATTTATATTTGTAGTATTGTATTAAAATTTTTAATTATAAAATGGTATTTAAATTATTATGAATGAAATAAATACAAATAATTTTGATGATATATATAATTACGGAACAGAACAAAGAGTAAATAAATTAAAAGCAGTTATAGAAAAACGTCAAAAAAGTATAACTGTTGTTATGGAAAATATTACAGATCCTCATAATGTATCTGCATGTCTTCGCAGTTGTGATGCAGTTGGAATTTTAGATGTTTGTTTGGTCTATTCAAATGGTCAAGCATTTCCTAAAATGGGAGAAGCAAGTTCTGCAAGTGCAAGGAAATGGGTTGGACAGAGAAAATTTACTTCTATTAAAGAATGTTATGATGCTTTAAGAAATGAAGGTAAAAAGATATATACAACACATCTGTCTAAAGATTCTATATCCTTGTATTCTATGGATTTAACTCAGAATGTTGCATTAGTATTTGGTAATGAACACGCAGGGGTTACAGAAGAAGCAGTAGAACTTGCAGATGGAAACTTTTTAATACCTCAGATAGGAATGATACAATCACTTAATATTTCTGTAGCATGTGCTGTAAGTGTTTATGAGGTCTTTAGACAAAGATTAATGGCAAATAAATTTGAAAAAAGTGAGTTAAGTCAATTGGAAATTAACCAAACATTGAAAAATTGGTTGTTAAAATAAAATATTAATTAAGCAATTATTAATAGAAAAAAATAGAGGAACCCTTGTAGGATTCCTCTATTTTTGTTTATTATGAATAAAACTTATATTTTATATTCATCCCAGCTTTTTATAGTTATATCATCTATATTATATTCGCTGATTGCATCTATAAATGCTGCTGCTAATCTTGCATTAGTAATAAGAGGAACATTTCTATCAATTGCTGTTCGTCTAATCAAGAAGTCGCTGTTTAATTCATTAAGAGATCTATCTTTTGGAATATTTACGACTAAATCAAATTCATGATTATTTATCATATCTATAACATTGTTTTCACATTTTTCATCGCTCCAGTGTACTAATTTGCAAGGTATGTTATGTTCTTTTAAGAAGTTTCTTGTTCCACGAGTTGCAAATAAATTACAGCCATGTTTTACTGCACTTCTGCATGCTTCGAGCATATCTACTTTGGATTTTGTTTCTCCTGTTGAAAGCATAATATTTTTTGGTATTTTGTATCCAACAGCTAACATAGAGGTAATAATAGCTTGTTCAAAATTGTTCCCTATACATCCAACTTCACCTGTAGAGGACATATCAACACCTAAAATAGGATCTGCTTGTTGTAATCTGCTAAATGAGAACATAGGGGATTTAACTCCTATGTAGTCTATATCAAATTCAGTTTTATCTGCTTTTGTATATGGTGCATCCAGCATAATTTTTGTTGCAGTATCAATAAAATTACGTTTTAATATTTTTGAAACAAATGGGAAACTTCGTGAAGCACGTAAGTTGCATTCTATAACCTTTATGTCGTTATTAACAGCTAAGAATTGTATATTAAAAGGA
>JAFRQN010000185.1 GCA_017428585.1 Bacteroidota bacterium
ATCTCCAAATTCTAATTTTTCACGTTTTACTTTTCTTCCTATTGAAACTTGTTCTCTTGCTGTACGTGGTAACAAAATTTTACAAGATTCATAGAAAATTTGTTGTACCCAAGCTGAACAATCTATTCCTGTTTCTTCACGACCACCAAATCTATAAGGAATACCAAACCAATTCATTATAAGAGACATAAATTGTTCCTTGTTTACACCAAATGATGTACTATCACTTGTTGATCCTTCTCCACCTATTGCTAATAACCATATTGAATGAAAATCATCTATATCTACTTCTACGTCATCCTCAGATTCTAATTCAGCAAGATCTTCTCCTGCTTCTCCTATTTCAGTATCACTCTCTAAGTAGGATTTTAATAATTCTATATCTGTTTGTGGATTAGCAGTTTTTTTGTCTATCGAATTATTTGCAGATTTTTGATTTTGGTTACTTGCTAAATTTTTATTTAATTGGTCTTTCTCATCAATATTGAGATCAATATAAGCAGAAGACCCTCTATTGATAACAGTTGGTTCTAATCCTGCTATTTCTGCTACTTCTTCTGAAGATTTTAATATTTCTAATGCTTCTGCTTTAGTTTTTGTTTTATTGTAAACACGAGTTATTTGATTCTTATTTCTTCTTTTCTTCTTCTTTTTAGCATAGATATCTTCATTTGCTGATAAAAAAATAAAAGATATTAATAATATAGTTATAATTGTTTGAATTCTAATTTTATATATTTGTTTGGACTGTGTCATTATTATAAATTCCTAAAATAAATCAAAAAAAACTATTAAAACTACTGACAAAAATATACCGTCATCTTAAAGTTGTGTAAAAATCTACACATGTCACTTTTCCAAAATAATAAATTTTTTGTTAATAATCAAATTTTATCAAAAAAAATTAAAATTTGGTCTGATTTTTTATAGAAAAAAAAGATTGTACTATGTTTTTTATGTTTTTTTTATTGAATAATAGTAAAAAAGTATTATATATACTATTTTGTTTACTTCTCTTTTTTTTCAATTTATTAGTTTGTCTATTTTATGTATATTTGTAAAAAAAATTGATATATATAAATTATAGTTTTAAATTTTAAAAATAGAATTATGAAGAGATTATTTCTGTTTACAATAATATGTTTCTTTTTTGTATCTAATTTATATTCAAAACAGTATGAATCATTAGAAGATAAGGTAAATTATTATAAAGAGAGATATAAGGTAAATTGCTTGAATGAAAAAATAACAAATAACTTTGGAAATGGTTTTGAAGAATTATACGGGACACGTAATATGAAACCTATATTGCATGGTATTGCTTATAGAGGTGGTGCAAATAATTTTTATCATAAAACAAATAAACGTAATAATCATAATCCTCTTCCTGAAGATGGTCTAAATAATTTACTTAATGAAGGCTTTTCAGTTGCAATATATTTATATGGTACTAATTTTTCTACTGCAAAAAAAATACTTACCAATGAAGAAGATACATTGAGGTATATTCAAAATTCTGGAATGTCAAAAGAAACTCAAAGGGAAATGCTTTCATTAGTTTATGATAGAATTAAAAATCATAATTTAGGACCTATATATTTACATTGTTGGAATGGCTGGCATCAGTCTGGCTTTGTTTCTGCTATTATGTTAATGCAGTTTTGTGATTTTTCTAATCAAAAAGCAAGATTATATTGGGAACAAAATACAGATGGTGACTATAAAAAATTTCAAAATATAAAAACTATGATTGCTAATTTTAAGCCTTTTAAGGAATTTGAAATATCAAAAGAAGAACAAGATATTATTTGTCCTTGTATGGAAAAGAATGATTAGATTATACTTTAGATAATGACACGATATTATTTGGGTTATAAGTTTGATTTTATTTTTTTTATTTTTGATTTGTAATGATAGTAGTTTTATCTATTGAATACGATGGTACTAATTATTCAGGTTGGCAGAAACAAACAAATGCTAATACTGTCCAACAAGAAATAGAAAATGCGATTTTTCATATTTATGGTGAAAAAATAAATACTATTGCTTCAGGTAGAACTGATGCTGGTGTACATGCTGCAGAGCAAGTTGTGAATTTTGATACAGAAAAAATAGTTATTTCAGAAGCAAATAAAATGTGTTTAGCATTAAATTCTTTATTGCCTAAAGATATTCGAGTAAACAAAGTATGGTTTACCGATTTGATTTTTAATGCTCGTTATGATGCTATTGCAAGAGAGTATAAATATAGATTTTCAATATGTCAAAGTGTTTTTAATAGGTTTTATTTTGCATATTATCCATATAAATTTGATAAAGATTTGTTATTTAACTCTACTGAAATATTTATTGGTGAAAAAGATTTTACTACATTTTCTAAACAAAATAATTCTATTAAAAATTATATCTGTAATGTTAGTGTATGTGAATGGCAGCAAAAGAATGATTATGATTTTGAATTAACAATAAAATCAGATAGATTTGTTTATGGAATGGTACGATCTATTGTTGGGACTATGTTTTCTATTGCACGTGGAAATCGTACTATTGATGAGGTTAAAAGTGCGTTATTAAAAAAAGACAGGAACTTAAATTCAACTCTTGCTCCTGCCTGTGGATTAATATTAAATAAAATATATTATTCTAATACAAAATTTCCTTTTTTCTTGAATTCCTAATTTTTAAATAAAATAACAAATTAATAGAGGTTAATTTATATTAAATTCTATTAAGTCATCATTGTTATTATTATTATATATTTTTAGATTATTATTATTTATATATAATGTATATTTACCACAACTGCTAATATATTTTTTAGTTAAATTACTGTTTTGATTATTAGATGTGTAATTAACATCTTCTAATACAGCTATTTGTGCAGCTTGTTTGCATAAAGTATCGCAACGTTCATTGTCTACTATGCCTGAGTGTCCTTCTATCCAATGGAAAGAAACATTTAGGTTTTGAAGTAATTCATTTAATTGTGTCCACAAATCTATATTTAAAACTTTTTTACCATCACTTTTTTTCCAATTATTTTTTATCCAATTTTTCAACCATCCCTTATTTATTCCATTACATACAAGCTGAGAATCTGTGAATATTTTTATTTCATTTTCATTGTGTTGACGTGCATATTTTAAGCTTTCAATAATACTATACAATTCCATTCTGTTGTTTGTTGTATATTTAAACCCACCACTCAGTTCTTTTATAATATTTTGGTTGCTGTCTTTTATTATTGCCGCCCATCCACCATTACCAGGATTACCAAGACTGCTGCCATCAGTATATATTATTAACATAGTTTTTTTATATTTTATAAAAATTCATATTATTAAAATTACAAAATAATAATAAATTTGAACAAAAATAATTATTTAATTTATTTTTATTGTATTTTTGTTAATTTTAATATTCAAAATAAAAAATATTAATAAATTTTTTAATATTATATACTATGAATGATAATAAAATTATAGCTATTGAAACAAGTGGCGGCATTTGTAGCGTATCCTTATTAGATGATATGAAAGTATTATGTGAATATTCCGTATTTAAAGGAAATAAACATGATAAATTGTGTGCTGAATTTATTAGAAGAATATTAATTGATAATGATTTAAAATTAGAAGATATTAATGCAATTGCTTTATCTAATGGTCCTGGCTCTTTTACAGGATTAAGAATTGGTGCTGCAGTAGCAAAGGGATTAACTATTAATAATATTCCTAAATTAATTTCGGTTCCTACTTTATCAGCAATGGCATATAATAGTAGAAATTTATGTAAGGATAATAAGTCTATAAATAGTATTTTGGCTGTTATACCATCTCATGCAAACTTATTTTATATTCAAGAATTTGATTTGGATATAAATGAAAAGGATAGTATTGCTATGATAGATTATGATACATTAAATAGTAAGCTAAAAGATGAAATATTTATAATATCCAATTCTCCTATATTTGAGGATAGTTTAAATTTTAAATATAGTCCATTAACTGCTTCAATAATAGGAAATTATGCTTATGAATTATATAATAAAGGAATTTTTACTGATTCCAGTATGCTTGTTCCTATATATGTTCAAGATTTTATACCAAAAAATAATTATGAAAATATTAAATTTTAAGCTATATATTATGATTCGAAAATTATTATTTAATAATATTTATCTTCTTTTAGGAATAGTATTTTTTTATTCAAATATAGTATGTGCAAACGGAGATGATAGTTTGCCAACAAGAATTAAAGAAGTAAAAACATTAATTGCAAATGGTGAATATCAGGATGCTGTAAAAATAATGGATGAATTATATTTAAAATATCCAGATTCTTTATCAGTATTACTTGATCGTGCAGTATGTAATTTATATATAGGACGTGCAGATGTTGCAAAACTGATGATGAATAAATATTTAGATAAAGATACTACTAATTATGATACATATAATGTAAAAGGTGCAGCTTGCGAAAATTTAGGTGAATTAGATAGTGCTTTAAATAATTATAATATTGCAATCAAGATGAATAATAAAATACCTGATGCATATTATAATAGAGGTAAAGTATATTTTAGTCAACATAAATATTCAGAGGCTTTAAATGATTTAATTAAAGCAAAACAAAATTGTTCTAAAGGAACAAATAATAATAATATTATAATGTTATTGGCACAAACTTATGTTGCTGTTCATCAATATGACAAAGCATTGAAAGAATTTAAGATAATTGAAAAGAAAAATCCTGACAATATTTTTATAACACAAAATATGGCGGATGCTTATTTCTTAAATAAGAACTATAAAATGGCTATTGAGTATTATACAAAAGCATTAAATATAGATTCTAATAATGTAAATATGTTAAATAATAGAGCTATATGTTATAATGAAATTCGAGAAAGTGAAAAAGCTGAATTAGATCAAGAAAAAATAGAAACAATACAAAGACAACAAGGTGTACAAATTCAATTATTAAAATATAAAGATATAGTAGCAGAAGATGATGCTTTTAAGTTTAAAATTCCTAATAATTGGCGTGCTTTTTCATCCGATATGAAAGATTCTGTAATTATTGTTTTTTTTAATCCTGAATTTAAGAATATTGTTAATTCTGATACTATAGACTATAATTTTGGTGGTGAATTAAAAATTATTAAATCAAATTTGATAACAGATACAGATTTGAATAATATTATAAATCAAAGAGCAGCCATAAGTGATAATTATGTGTTGAATCGTGAAATTGAAACTTCTAATTATCGTTATTATAAGAATATTATGAAAAAATTATATAATCCTACTGCTTCATTGCACCAAGGGTTAATGAAGGCAGAATATAATAATTTTTCAGATGATCCTTCAGATAACAGATTTATTTTAGAGTATCATTGTGTTAATAATAAAGGATGGCTTGCAACGTTATATATCTGGGTTCCTATTGATGAAGCTTTCTATTATGAAAAATTACTAGATTATATACTTTCAACACTTTCTATTAATATTCAGTAAAACAGCTTAAATATCTATTGTAATTTATTTTTATATTAATGTAGAATTTAAATAATTTTCTTATTTTTGTATTTTATTCATTTAAATTATTAAATAAGTAATTATGAAAATAATATTATTTGTATTTGTTTTTTGTATTCCATTTTTATCTTATGCTGGTGAGAATTTATGGGGACCAAAAATTAAACTTAAAACAGTTAATGATATAGGACAATATGGTATATGCTATATTGGTGTGGATGAAAATGCAACTGATGGTTGGGATAAAGATGTTAAATTTAATTTTGATGGTGAAGAACTTGTAGAATATGAATTCTTGCCGCCTGCACCTCCAAGTAGTATATATTGTGTTATGATTAAGGATTCATTACTTCCTTATGATTCTGAAAGTTATGTAGATTTCAGAGGAATCCCTTACTATACTGATACTTTTATTCATAAGTATAGAATGAATGTAACTTGGGGAAAATATAGTCAAAATATAACTATTCATTGGGGACATTTACCAGATGGAATTGATTCTGCTAAATTTAGTTGTTATGAGTGGATGGATGGTATAGAGCCTATTGATATGAAAAGTGTAGAAGAAGTAAATATTACAAATGATGCTTTTAGAAGATTTGATTTTACTATTTGGTATAATAAAAAACAGTCTGGTATAGAATATAATAATTCTATTACTTCTAAATTAGTTAATGATTTTCTCTTGGTTGATGAAACTAAATATATTTATTGTTCTATTATTAATGTGTGTGGAGCAGATGTTTTTAATACAGAGATAAATTCTAATAATATTGATTTGAGAAACTTGCCGACAGGAGTGTATCTTGTTAGATTATTAGATATGCATGGAAATATAGATATTTTAAAAATTATAAAATCTTAGTTATTTTGTTTGAATTATTATTATAAATGAATGTTATGGAAATAAGTGATTCTAAAAATGTGGGTGGAGTAAAAGACAAGGACTTGAAATATAAAAATACTAAAAGATACAATTATCTAATTTCAATAATTGTTCCTTTGTATAATGAAGCTGATTCATTAAAACCTTTAGCTAAAATGACAGAAGAAGCTTTAAATGAATTTGCTGAAAAACAATGGGAAGTAATTTTTGTAGATGATGGTTCTACAGATGCTTCTTTTGAAATTATTAAACAATTACATAAAGAGAATCCTCGTTTTAAATGTATAAAATTTAGAAAGAATTCTGGAAAATCTGCAGCTTTAGCAGCAGGATTTGCTGAGGTACAGGGACGATATGTAGGTACAATGGATGCTGATTTGCAAGATGATCCACGTGAATTTAAAAATATGTATGAAAAAATGAAGGAAGGATATGATTTAGTATCAGGTTGGAAGAAAATAAGACACGATCCTATAAGTAAAACTATACCTTCAAAGTTTTTTAACTTTGTTACATCCATAACAAGTGGTATAAAATTACATGATTTTAATTGCGGTATTAAATTATATAAAAGAGAAGTAGTTGATTCCTTGCAGGTATATGGTGAAATGCATAGGTATTTGCCTGCATTGGCATATTGGCAAGGTTTTAAGGTTACAGAAATTCCTGTAGAACATCATAAAAGACAATTTGGTAAAACAAAATTTGGATTTTCTAGATTTATAAGAGGATTTTTAGATTTATTAACAGTAGTATTTACTACACGTTATCTAAAACGTCCAATGCATTTTTTTGGATTATTGGGAACTATAAGTATGTTGGCAGGAGCTATTATTTTTGGTATATTATGTGTTCAATGGATAATTGGAACAACATATTTAGCTGGTAGGCCGCTTGCATGGTTTTCAGTTGCACTTGTAATTATAGGTGTACAATTATTCTCAACAGGACTTATTGGAGAGTTATTAGTCAAACAATCTTTTGAAAAAACAAAAGAATATAATATAGAACGTAAATTATTTTTACCAAGTCAAAAGTAATATTTTATGAAAAAAATAGGTTTTTTATTTGGTGATGAAATATCATTTTCAAAATCTCTAATTTCTTTTATTAATTCAACAAATAATATTAATGTATATGCTGAAGAAATTAAGATAGGTATTTTTAATACTGAAGATACTTTGGATTTTGATGTTATTTTTGATAGATTTTCTCATAAGGTTCCGTTTTATAAAACGATATTAAATGTAATAAATGATAAAGGTATAAAAATTATTCATGCTTCCGATAATACATTATTTGAAGATAAATTTGATTGTTTTTCTAAATTAAAAAAAGCGAGAATTAATATACCTAAAACATCTATTATTCCTAATAAAATTCCTCCATTCGGAATTGAAAATAAAATGTTGAGAAATTTGGAATATCCATTAGATTGGAATAAAATGTTTCAGTATATTGGTTTTCCTGCTTGTGTTATTACTAATAGACAAAATAGTAGTTTTTATAATTTTATTAAAGTTTATAATAATCAAGAATTTTACTCTGTTTATGATTCTTCTGAAGACAACGTTTTATTACTACAACAAACTTTTGATTATGTTCATTCTTTTAGAACTCTTGTTGTTGATGAAGATTTCTTTATTGTTGGATTTGATGGTTTTCAACCTATAAAAAATAGATATTTTTTAATAGATGATTCTTTTATTAATGCTGTCTTAAAGAAAAAAATTAGTACTATTATAAAAACAATAAAGAGGAAATATAATATTGATATTTTTTATATAGATTTTGGGCTTACAGATAAAATATATGTGCTGGATATTAATACAATACAAAATATAGATAATTGTATTTTGCCAGATATATGTTATCAATGGTTAATAAAAACTACAAGCGAATTTTTAATGAGACAGGTTGGAATTTCAGCTAAAAAATTAGCAAAAAAATAACTTAACAAGAATATTTTTATTGATCTTTTTTGATTGATATTTCGATAATAGTATAGATATGACGAGACGAGATTTTATTATTAGTTTATTTGGTACTGCTGCATTGTTATCTTTGGATAAAATAAAATTATTGTCAAAATCCCAAATTGTCGAAGATACAAACACTGCTAAAATTTTTAGTAAAATAATAAGCCGTGCCAGTAAACAGAAATGGTATAGTATGGATATAAATGATTTAATATCACGGATTGCGGTAGAATTTGTTGGAACTTCCTATGTAGGAGGAACACTTGATAGAAATCCAGAAAAAGAAGAAGTGGTAATTAATTTGGAAGAATTAGATTGCGTTACTTTTATGGAAAATTCTCTTTGTATTGCACGGTGCATAAAAAAGCAACATTTTAGATTTAATGATTTAATTGATGAAATTTTATATACTAGATATCGTGATGGTAAATTAAATGATTATACTTCTCGGCTGCATTATACAACAGACTGGATTGATAATAATATAAAGAAAGGAGTAATAGATGATATTACTGAATCCTTGGGTGGAATTAAGCATAAATTTGAATTAAATTTTATGTCTTCTCATAGCAATTTCTATCCTGCATTAAATTCTCATAAAGAATACATAAGTAAAATAAAAGAAATAGAAAATAAGTTAAATAAAAAAACTGTTTTTATTATCAAAAAAGCTGATATAAAATCTATTAGTAAAAAACTTAAAGATGGTGATATTATTGCAATTGCTACTTCAGCTGAAGGGTTAGACTATTCTCATGTTGGATTAATGTTTAATGGGAAACTCCTTCACGCTTCTTCAAACAAAAAAAAGGTTGTAATAGATAAACCATTATATAATTATTTATCGGGTAATAAAAAGGCTATTGGTATTACCGTTTTAAGACCTAAAATAATTTAATTATTATCAAATTTTTATTTAGAATAAATTGTATTATAATAATTTATGGAAAAGAATATTATTTTAGACAAACAAGATGCTTCAAACAATTATTTAACACCACATCAAATTGTAACAGAATTAAATAAATATGTTATTGGTCAAGATGAGGCAAAAAAATCTGTTGCAATTGCGTTAAGAAATCGTTGGCGTCGTCAACATGCGGTAGAAGATATAAGAGATGAAATTATGCCAAATAACATAATTATGATTGGACCTACAGGTGTTGGTAAAACTGAAATAGCAAGAAGATTGGCTAAATTAGCAGGTGCTCCATTTATAAAAGTAGAAGCAACTAAATATACAGAAGTCGGATATGTTGGTCGTGATGTTGAATCTATGATTAGAGATTTAACAGAAAAAGCTATTTCTGTAGTACGGGAAGAGTATACAGTGTTAAAACAAGCTGAGGCTAAAACTGCAGCTGAAAAAAGGATTATTGATATTTTAGTACCTTCTAATAAAAAAGATAATTCAGCTGATAATGAAATAGAAGATAATGAAGATACTCGTAACACATTTTTGAAAATGTTGCGAAATGGATTACTTGATGACCGAGAAATAGAAATAAATGTAAGAGTTGAAAGTGCACCTTCTATCAATGTTTTAGGTCCTATAGGACTTGATGATATGGGTATAAATTTACAGGATATGCTGGGTGGTATCATGCCTAAAAAACAACATAAAAAGCGAGTTAAAGTATCTGAAGCATTGCCTATGTTACAAAAGGAAGAAAGTGAAAAATTGATAGATATGGATACTGTGGTAAAGGAAGCTTTAAGACGTGTAGAAAATACTGGAATTATTTTTATTGATGAAATAGATAAAATTGCTTCTCATAGTGGAAATGGCAATGGAGCAGAAGTTAGTCGTGAAGGTGTTCAAAGAGATTTATTGCCTATTGTAGAGGGATGTACTGTTAATACTAAATATGGAAGTGTAAGAAGTGATCATATTTTATTTATTGCTTCTGGTGCTTTTCATGTATCAAAACCTTCGGACTTAATTCCTGAATTACAAGGACGTTTTCCTATTAGAGTAGAATTAAAAAGTTTAACTGAAGATGATTTTGTTAAAATTCTTACTTTGCCAGAGAATGCTCTAATTAAACAGTATCAGGCTTTGTTATTATCAGAAGGAATTGAATTAAATTTTGAGGAAGAAGCTATTCACGAAATAGCAGCGATAGCAGCAAAAGTAAATGACGAGGTGACAAATATTGGTGCAAGACGTTTGCATACAATATTAACAACTTTGCTTGAAGATATTTTATTTGATGTGCCAGATATTATTACTGATAAAAAAATTACTATCACAGCTGAAAAAGTACGTACTTCGTTGAATGATATTTCAGATAATACCGATTTAAGTAGATTTATATTATAAAGACTATTAAAATAAAAAACTATATAAAATTAGAGTAGTTAAGCTACTCTAATTTTGTTTTAAATTTTCCTAATTATAAAATTTCACAGATATTTAAATAAATAATATTTAAGAATTTAATATATAAAAAATATATATAACATTATTTTATACTTTGTTATTTTTTTGATTATTTGTATATTTGTATAATAATAAGTATATTTTTATTTAATAGAAATTTGACTAATAATAGTATTATTTTTATTTCTATTTTATATCTTGCTTTATTTTATTTAGCAAAAATAAAAAGTATATTTTTTTGATTTTTATGAATATAATTATTTAACAAATTACATATTGGAGTTTTAATGTTCTCTTTTTTAGGATTAGGACCATTGTCACTTATAACATTTTTACCACTACTAGGTATGATTGTTATATTATTAATTCCTGCGGGAAAAGATGAAGTGGCAAAACAAAAATCAACAAATATATATAGATGGGTAACTGTTGGTTTTACCTTTGTGCAGTTATTAATTGCAATTGGTATTTATATAAACTTTAATTGGTCTTTACCTGGTGTTACTGATGAATCAACAATGCAGTTCGTAGAGAAAGTGCGTTGGATTGATATGAAGGCATTGCCAATTATTGGTGATTTAAAAATAGACTATTTCATGGGAATAGATGGTATTTCTGCTCCTATGGTATTACTTACAGCATTAGTGTGTTTTGTAGCTACATTCGCTTCCTGGAGTGTAAACAAAATGCAAAAAGGATATTTTGCAATGTACCTATTGCTTGATTTAGGTATGATGGGACTTTTCTGTGCACTTGATTTCTTTTTATTCTTTATTTTCTGGGAAATCATGTTATTACCTATGTATTTCTTAATAGGTATATGGGGTGGTCCAAGACGCGAATATGCTGCTATTAAATTCTTTATTTATACCTTCTTTGGTTCTGTTTTCATTCTTCTTGTAATGATTGGACTTTATATTAGTACAGGTACTTTTAATTTAATTGAACTTACAAATCCTGCTGTTTTTAAGGAAGGCTCTATATTTGCTGGTATTGGTACCTCATGGAGATATTTAGCTTTTGTTGGTTTATTTGTTGGATTTGCTATTAAAGTGCCTACTTTCCCATTCCATACTTGGTTGCCAGATGCTCATGTAGAAGCTCCTACTCCTATATCTGTGATTCTTGCAGGTGTATTGTTAAAAATGGGTGTTTATGGTATGTTAAGAATTTGTTGGCCTATCTTTCCTGATGCTTTTGCTTATTTCCAATATGCTATAGCAGTAATTGGTATTATCGGTATTATTTATGGAGCCCTTTGTGCATTGGGACAACATAAAATTGGCAATCGTGATTTAAAGAAGATGATTGCTTATTCTTCTATTTCCCATATGGGTTATGTTATGTTGGGCGTAGCCGCATTAAATTCTCAGGGTGTTACAGGTGCTATTTTCCAAATGTTTAATCATGGAACTATTACTGCAATGTTATTCCTTGTAGTAGGTGTTATTTATGATAGAGCACATACTCGTTGTATGGATGATTTTGGTGGACTTGCAAATAAAATGCCTATCTATACAGGTATAATGACTATTGCTTTCTTTGCTGCTATTGGTTTGCCAGGATTTAGCGGTTTCGTAAGTGAAGTTCTTGTATTTATTGGTGGTTTTAAGGCATTCCCTGTTACTACTATATTTGGTGCTTGCCTTGGTGTTATTATTGGTGCAACTTATATGTTGTGGGCACTCCAAAAAGTATTTTTCGGTAAATTGAATCCTAAATGGGAAGGACCTTGGGATCCTACTCATACTAAATATAAAACTGATGATTTAAAAGCAGTAGAATTAGCTGCTTTTATACCTTTAGCTATTGTAGTAATTTTCTTAGGATTTCAACCAGGTTATATAATAGGTATGATGTCAACTTCAGTAAATGAATTAATTTCTGCTGTTAGTCCTTATCTTACTTTATTAAAATAGTTCCTTTATGAATTATTAATAAAAAACATAGTTAGTCAACTAACTATGTTTTTTATTATATTTACTAAGAATAAATTATACTTATTTAGAGAATAGTAATTAATATAAATTGTTTTTATTAGTTAAAAATATTTACTGAAATTATAAAAATATTTATGTTTAAAATCACTGACAAAATTGAATTTGTAGGTAAAATAGATTGGCAATTACGTAAATTCCATGGTGAACAATTATCTACTAATAAAGGAAGTTCATATAATGCTTTCCTAATAAAATCAGAAAAGAATGTTCTTATTGATACAGTTTGGAGACCTTTTGTTTCTGAATTTATCGACAATTTAAAAAAAGAGATAGATTTAAATAAAATAGATTATATTGTTGCTTTGCATGCTGAACCAGATCATAGTTCTGCTCTTCCTGATTTATTGGAATTAATACCAGATACTCCAGTATATTGTACTGCTAATGGTATAAAATCATTAAAGGGATATTACCATAAAGACTGGAATTTTGTTACTGTGAAAACAGGTGATGTATTAAAAATAGGAAATAATGAAAATATAACTTTTATAGAAATACCAATGCTCCATTGGCCAGATCAAATGATGGCATACTATAATGCAGATAATGTTTTATTTTCAAGTGATGCTTTTGGACAACATTATTCATCGGAATTTATGTTTGATGATAAAGTTGATATGTATGAATTATTATCAGAAGCATTAAAGTATTATGCGAATATAGTTGCACCTTATTCTGTTAAAGTTACTCAAAAATTAAAAGAGTTGCAAGGATTAAATATACCTATAAAATGTATAGCACCTGCTCATGGAGTTCTTTGGAAAAATAATATAAATATAATTTTAGAAAAATATGCAGCATGGGCTAATAGCTATCAAGAAAATCAAATAACAATCATTTATGATTCTAAGTATGGCAGCACAAGACGTATGGCTGAATCTATAGCAGAAGGTATTAGAAATAAAACACCTGATGTTAATCTTAAATTATTTAATGCTGCAACAAGTGATTCTAGTGATATTGTTATGGAAGTTTTTAAATCCAAAGCAATTCTTGTTGGTTCATCTACTTATAATTCAGGAATACTTAATTCTATTGCAGGTATTTTAGAAGAATTTAAAGGCATGAAGATGAAGAATAAAAAAGCAGCAGCTTTTGGATCATATGGTTGGGCACCTATGGCAACTAAAATTTTGACTAATTTATTAAAAGAATGTAGTTTTATTTTGATGGATCCTTCTGCTATTAATGCAGCATGGAATCCAAATAGTGAAGATATAGCAAAATGTATAGAATTTGGTGAAAATTTTGCTGAATTTGTACGTTAGTATAATTGTTTTGACAGAATAAAAAATAATAAATTAAAACTATATATAAATTACTTTTGTTAGAAATAATACACTTAGAATATTTGTTGTTATGTTAAAGTTAAGAATTCATGGTATTAAAGATGGTAATCATAATATAGAATTAGAAGCACCTTTTGTACCATTATCTGAAAAATATCAAGAATTTTTTGGACAGGTCTTAGTCAAAGGACTGCTTTCAAAGTTAGGCAATAGATTTACTTTTAAAGGTGAAGCTTCATGCAAGGCTAAATTAGTTTGTGATATATCTGCTGAAGAATATATTGAAGATATTAAAGCAGATATTAATTTGATTCTTGTTGTTAATACGGAATTATATTTCTTGCAAAAAGAATCTGACCAGCCTATTGATATGGATATGGAAATAGCACTACATGAAGCAGATGAATATTTTGATATGACTAAAATTGTATATGATGAATTAATATTATCGTTGCCTGTTAAAAATATTTCACCTAATTATCGCGGTAAAAATTTTGAAGAATGTTTTCCTCAGTATTCTATTAAAAATAAAAAAGATGATACTATAGATGATAGATGGGCTGCATTAAAGAATATAGATTTGAATTAAATAACTTGAATATTTTTAATTAAATTTAATTTAATAATGTTTTTTTAGTTATGTATAAATTTAGATATTTTGTTATTTTATTTATTATAGGTATAGTTTCAGCTTCATTAAATGTATATGCCAATATAACTGATGATTATATTTGCAAATTAGGGAATGTAAATGCAGTAGATACTTTTCAAATTTATGCAGTTTGTTATGAAAATGGTGGTGGAACTATAGAGCCTAAAGGTGTTATTAAAGTACCACAAGGTGGTCAAATTGTATTTACAATTACTCCAGATTTAGGCTATAAAATAAAACAGATTGTAGTAGATGGTGAGTTAAAGCCAGTAGAAAATACATTTACATTTTATAATGTAAATTCTGATCATTCTATAAAAGTTATCTTTGAATTAGATACTTTTTCTATTATTCCTATTCCAGGACCGAATGGAACAATTACTCCTGACACTGTATCTATGGTAACTTGTAAAGATATTGTCAAATACAATATTATACCAAATACTGGATATAGAATTTTCAGAGTGCTTATTGATAATGAAGATTTTGGTCCTATTCCATCTTATACATTTAAAGATGTAACAGAAAATCATACAATAAAGGCAGAGTTTGAATTAGATTTTTATCAAGTCGAAATTACTTGGAATGAGGAAGGAGGAAATGTACAGCCAGGAGGTATACATGTAATAACTTATAGAGATAGTTTGGATATTATTTTAGATCCATTTAGAGGATATCATATAGAAAGGGTTATTATTAATAACAAGATTATGGATATTGCATGGTCTTATCGTCTAACTAATATTACTGAAGATACATACGTGAATATTACTTTTGCTTTAGATACTTTTACTATTGAATCTAAAGGTTCAGAACATGGTAAAATAAATCCTACTGGTGTTGTTAAAGTTACTTATCTTGATACAACAACATATACTATGCATCCTGATGTTGGTTATAAATTAGCACGAATTATTGTTAATAATAAAAATATGGGAGCTTTAGATAAATATACTTTTACTTCAGTGTTGCAGGATTACGTGATAATGCCAATATTTGTTTTAGATACATTTGAAATTGTAACTTCTCATAATTTTGGTGGTAGAATAATACCAGAAGGAGACAATGGTACTACCTTTGTAACATATAAAGATACAACTACTTTTTATATTATTCCAAATACTGGGTTTAAAATTAAAAATGTATATGTAGATAATGAAGAAATGGGTGTTATTGATAGTGTTGTATTTACAAACGTTTTAAAAAAACACACCATAAAAGTAAGTTTTGAAGTTTCTAAATTTGTTATAACAGCATTGAAAAATGAGGGTGGAACAATAACACCTTCTACTAAACAAAAAATAACTTATCAAGATTCTGTCATTTATTATATTAAGCCAAATATAGGTTATGTAATTGATAATGTTTTGGTAAATGATGAAAGTGTTGGTCCTGTTGAATTTTATATTTTTAAAAATATTTTATCAGATCAAACTATAGAAGCTAAATTTAAATTAGATACTTTTTATATAAGAGCAAGATATAATGAAGGTGGAAAAATTTATCCTCTGATTGCAGATTATCCTGTGAATTTTAGAGATACTGTTACTTATAATGTTGTTCCAAATAAGGGAAATGTAATAGAAGAAGTTGTTATAGATGGAGAAAGTATTGGGAATCAGGCAATTTATACTTTCAAAAATATATTAGAAGATCATACTATTGAAGCATATTTTATTCCAGAGGAAAAGGAAGAAGATATTATTAATACTATAGCTAATGATATAATAATTTATCCTAATCCTACATCAGAAAGTTTTATGATTTCTGGCAGCCTTAAAAAGCCTGCGTTAGTTTTTAGTATATCAATTTATGATATGTCGGGACGTGTTATTAATAAATTATATAGAATGAATAATATTTCTGGTGCATTTAATTATTTTGTCAATACTAATAATTTAA
>JAFRQN010000186.1 GCA_017428585.1 Bacteroidota bacterium
AACACCATTAACAATACTATTTTCTATAACTGCGTCTAAATCATCTTTATAATCTATCGAGTTTAAATGACAATGAGTATCTATCATAAATATTTTAAATTTATTATTAATTATTTAAACTAATTAAACATTAAAACACTAATTTTATATTTATATTTAATTTTCGTTGCAATAATGAATAATCAGAATTAAATGGATAATACTGCTTATTTTTTCTTATTTCCGACAATGCAAATGAAACAGTACTTTTATATAAAAAACTCAATAAAGGATACACATTCCCAATTTCTTTAACTAAAACAGGTTCATAAAAATCAATCCACCGCTGCAACACATTATCTATAAGCCAACTTCCAAACCATTTACAAAATTCAAAACCTGAATAAACATTATCCTGCTCATAACCAGTACCTAAAATACAATATTTGCTTAATCTTAATTCAGCACTTGCTATTGTACGAAAACCAAATTTATAATTCTCATCAAATGCTCTAAAAAACTTATTGTCCATATAGCCGTCATAATCAAAATATGTCCACAAGAAAGCTCCTGTATGCAGAAGATAAAGCTCTCTGTTTAATATATTCTGGCTCATTCCTGTTCGACGTCCTACACCAAAGCTAAATTCATTGTCATAAAGATTATTTTTTAACTTATTGTCGAACAAAAAATATTTGTTGGTATTAAATTCTATATAAGCAAATTCTGAAGAATATGCAGTTAAATTTTCATAAAATTCATTTGTATCTAATCTTATAAATCCATATTCAACATTTAAGCTGTTGGTTTTTGATATATTATTTTTGGATATATTATTAACAACATTATCAGATTCTAATATTTGTATTTTTTTAGGCAAATAGCTATTGCAATATCCTAAATCTAAATTTACAAAAGGATGGTTGACTAATTTTTCCTGTCCAAACAAAAAAATATCAGCAAGCCTCATCATTATATTATTAGAATTATTGTAACTGCTTACTTCTTCTACACTATTATCTTCTATTATATCATACGAATATACTTTACTATAGTTATAAACAAGAAATAAAAACAAAACAAATTCAATAATTCTAATAATTTTCATATTATTTATTAATTAAAATATATTAGCTGCATCTTAATATACATGTTTTCTTATTAGTTTTCGGATCTGTTTCTAATTGCTGCGACTTTACCTTGCCACTACCAACAACTTTTGTTTTTATTCCTTTGCTGTGCATCAATGATACTGCACGCCTTATAGATAATCCAACAACATTAGGAATATCGTTTTCCGTTTGTTTTTCATCTAACGATGTTCTTAAAATAACTCTTGTATTTTTTCTTATGCGTACTCCTGATTGAGGTGCTTGTTGGGTAATAATTCCCATAGAATTATCCTGCAAATTAGAATTTAATCTTAATTCAGATAAAATATTTTTTGCATCATCAACGGCTAATCCCTTTAATTCAGGCATATACACAATATTATTTTTGTTCGTTTCTTCATCGCCTGCAGCAGCAATTTGAGGAGAAGCAGAACTCCAACGCAAAACAATATTCTTAAATATAGGAGCTGCAACAGAACCACCAGTAATTCCACCTTCTTTAGGATTATCAACTAATACTAATAAACATATTTTTGGCTTATTTGCTGGATAAAAACCAACAAATGAAGCATAATAACTTGAACGTGAATAAGAACCTGAAACAAACTGTCGAGAAGTACCAGTTTTTCCAGCTACTCTTATATTATCTATAAAAGCCTGTTTTCCTGTACCATTTTCTACTACTCCCATTAATAAACTTGTTAAAGTTTTGGCAGTACTTTGAGAAATAACACGTCTAATAACTTGTGGATGATTTAATTTTACAGTCTTTCCTTCATGTGTAATTTCTTTAACGATATATGGCTTCATTAAATTTCCGCCATTTGCAATTACAGAATACGCAGTAGTTAACTGTAAAGGAGTAACCATTATTCCATATCCATATCCTAAAATACGTTTATCAATAGGACGTATGCTTTTAAAATCTTTAACTTTACCTGGCAATTCCCCTCTTAAATCAATACGAGTAGGGAGTCCAAAGCCAAAATCACGAATATATTTATAAAAACTATGATTAGGAATCTTAGCAGCAACTTGAGAAAAAATAACATTATTTGACTTTTCAAAAGCAGTTCTAAAAGAAGCTATACCAAGTCCATTATGATCATCAGAAATAGTTACATTTCCGATAGTCATTTTACCGTTATAGCCATTATAGATATCATTTGGTCTAACAAGTTTTTCTTCTATGCCAGCTGCAGCAGTAATAGTCTTAAATGTAGATCCTGGTTCATAAACATCAGTAATAGCCCTATTACGCATAGCACTATAAGAAGATTGTGTTAAATGATTAGGATCATAACCAGGATACGAAGCACAAGCCAATAGTTCGCCTGTATTAGGATCTAAAGCCACTACAGTCCCAGAAGATGCTTGAGAAGACATAACTCCTTGCATTAACTCAAATTCAACAATCTTTTGAAGTCTGATATCTAAAGTCAAATGCAATGCATTCCCATTTATAGGTTCAACACGCGGCAAATCTAAAGCAGGACGAAGACGATTACCAGCATCTTTATACATAATCATAAATCCAGGCTGACCACGCAAAACAGAATCATACTTTAATTCAATACCGTCAATACCATGGTTATCTATATTAGTACAGCCAATTAATTGAGAGCTAACTGATGAATAATTATAATATCTTATCGGTTCATCTATAAGAATCAACCCTCTATCTTTAATATATTTTAAAGGAATTATTTCGTTAGGAAGCTTACGTCTGCATAACCAGACAAAAGACCCTTTTGCAGAATTGATTTTATTCAAAATAGACTCTTTTGATATCCCTAAACACTTTTCAATCAAAGCTGCAATTGTATCCTTATTTTCTTTCTTTAATACTGTAGGATCCACAGCAATAGATGTACTTTTGATATTAGAAGCTAAAACAAAGCCATTCCGATCATATATTATACCACGTTGAGGCTGTAATTCTATTCGTGATTGATGTTGTGATGCGGCTCGAATAGTATATCGTTCAGTATCTATTATTTGTATGTATACTAATCTGATTATTACGCATAACAGTATAAGGATAATAAAACCAATAATAATTCTATACTTCCACAAACTTCTATTATGCGAGAAAGTATCTATATCATTAATAACGATATTTTCTCTTTTTATCTTCTCTTTTTTATTCTGCATAGTATTATTTATAATAACATAAATAAATTATCATACAAATATAATAAAAATAAATCACTTTTTTTTAATATAAAAATAAAAAAAGAAACTATAGTATTCTATAATGCATATATACAAAAAAAGTAACTATAAATCAATATAGTTACCTTTTTCATTGATTAATCTGATTTTATTTATTCTTTAATAAATGCTTTTGATAATCTTTTAGCTATTATTGAAGCGGCATCTAATATTTTGTCTTCTTTCTTAAAGATATCTTTTGCTTGATAATCAGGATCTGTTAATTGATTTTCTGGATGATATATATAACTGTTTATTAAATATCTATTCGCAATTATACGAAAAGTTCCAGAAATAACCTTATCAACCTCTAAATCATATTCATCAACTATTTTAATAGCATTCCATTTTTCTGCATCAAACAAAGGATTATTCGCATCAATGTTTAAATCACTCAAAATTTCATTAATAGATTCAACAGCAACCACTTTATAATACTTTTCATCTGGATCAAGTGCCTTTAATTCCTTAACAACAGAATCCTGTAGTTCATAACACCAAGTATTATGAGAATATTCACCGTCAAGGTTGCTAAAAGGAAGAACTACTATATTAGGTTGAGCAAATAAAATTGTACTGCTTACAATTATCAATCCTAAAAATGTCAATAAACTACGCAACATTTCAACACTCCTTTTTTAATTAATTTATTTAATTATTATTTTACTCTATAATTATAAAAAAATAAAAATAAGAAAGAATAAGCCGAATTCTGTCTTCCATTAAATGGGAGGCAATCATTTATCTAAAAATAATGTTGCCATTATTCTTTAGCAGTTTACCCTGAAACGCTAGAAAAACTACACAATCGAACAAACTGCGGTCTTAAAAAGAACACGTTTCTATATTTAACTTTGCTCCATATGTGGTTTACCATGCCATATTTGTCACCAAATATGCGGTAGTCTCTTACACTGCCTTTTCACCATTGCCTATAAAGGCTGTATATTTTCTGTGGCACTATCCGTCAGTAAATCATTATAATTTACCGCCTTCGCATTACGAAGCATATTGTTCTATGGAGTTCGGACTTTCCTCTTTATAATAAATATAAAGCGATTGCCTTCTTTCTTATTTTTGTAAAAATAACGTTTTTTTATAATATAAACAAATGATATTTATATATGTAAAAATTTAAGATTTATTATCTATATGTTTTTGTATATCTTTTGTGATATCATCTATAATTTCTGATGCACATTCACTCATAACATCTATTGCAGAACTTATCGTATTATCTGGCCGCAATAAATTCTTCGTATATACTTCTGAAAATATTGTAACAAACTCAGGCTCGCCTTTTTTTGCAGCGTAAACATTTGCAGCAATGCTTAATCCTACAGAATTAGCTGTCTTCTTTTCTATATAATTGTTAATACTGCAATCTATTATACGGCATTCCAATACAATATCAGGAAGCATCGTTGTAGAACTTACTACTCCTTTTGTAAATATTTTATATTTACTCATTCTATCTATAGCAAAATCAGTCAGCATTTCATCTAAAGGCACATTCCATAAATGATAATTGCATTTCACAACATTTATATCATCTTCAATTATCACTATTTTTTCAGAAGATAACTCTGTTTTTATTGAGAAATTTTTAATAAAAATACTTTTATTAATTCTGTTATCATCAAATTTTGGCAACTCGCTTTGCTTTAGTTGAAATACATTTATTTTCGGAGTTGTAGATTTTATATTTACACATCCATTTAAATTAACCAAAAGCAAAATCAAGATGCAACTTGTCAACCACTTATATTTCATAATAATTATATTCTTTTAATAATTTTATTCTATCAACAATTAAATAAGTATTAATCATTCATTCCGTATTCTTTTAATTTTCTATGCAGCGTCCGTTCCGAAATACCCAAACTTTGAGCTGTTTTACGTTTGTTGCCATAAAATTCATTTAATCTTTCTATTATAGTTCTTTTTTCTTGCTCCTCAAGCGTAATATTCTGCATAGGAGTTACAACATTTTCTGTATAATTCACAACAGCTGTATCTTTTAATACTTCAACATCATTTGCAATATCACCTATTTCTGCACCTAATTTGGCTAAAGCACGCTTTATATCTGTAATATCCTGTTTAAGCTCTAACAATGTTCTTAATACCAAAGCCTCACTGCTTACAATATCTTGTTTTACAGTAGAAACAAGTGCAGTTGTAGTATTAATATGTTTATCCTCTTCTATTACATCTGGTTCGTCGTGTTTAAACAAATATTTTTTTATAATAGTCTTATCAATTAGTTTGCCATGTTCTAATGTTACAACCTTTTCTACAAAATTTTTCAATTCGCGAATGTTGCCTGGCCATCTCATGCCTTTCAGCAATTTTATCGCATCATCAGTAAAACCTAAAAACTGTATTGAATTTTGACGACAAATTTTCTCAGCAAAATAATTTATATATAAAGGTATATCTTCTGGATGCTCCCTCAAAGCAGGTAAAACTATATTAACAGTATTTAATCTATAAAATAAATCCTGTCTGAAATTCTTATTTAATACTTCTTGCTCAAGATTTCTATTAGTTGCTGCTATTATACGAACATTCACCTTACGAATAGCAGAAGATCCCAACCTTGAATACTCTCCTGTTTCCAATATACGTAACAATTTAACTTGTGTTACTATTGGCATTTCTCCCACTTCATCAAGAAAAATTGTTCCATTATTAGCAGCTTCAAAAAAACCAACACGCTGTTCTACTGCATTTGTAAAAGCACCTTTCTCATGTCCGAATAATTCTGCTTCCAATAAAGTATCTGGTATAGCACCACAATTTACACTAACAAAAGGTTTTGATTTCCTTAAGCTTAAATTATGAATTGCATTTGCAAAAACTTCTTTGCCTGTTCCTGTTTCTCCATTAATCAATACAGGCAAATCAGTTGGAGCTACTTTTTCTACCATACTGATTGCATCCTGCATCAGGTTAGATTCGCCTATAATACCATATCTTAATTGAAAATTTCGTCTAAATTGTGTATTTAAATTATCCATTATTATAAATCTGTCATTATTATGTGATTTAAATGGTTAAGAATTATTTTTTTTACTCCATTCATTCCAACCACCAGTATATATAAAAATATTTCTTATTCCCAGATTATACATAATACCTGCTATATCATGACTTAATTCACAATTACCACCATCACAATATACGATATATGTTTTATTTTCAGGCAAAGAAAATATCTTTGAAACTATAACTTCTTCATCGTCTAATGGACATATATTTACTGCATTTCCAATATGTCCTTCTGCAAAGTCGTCTTCACGTCTTGCATCAATGATAACAAAATCCATATCCGAATTTAATATTTTTTTCATTTGCTTATACGAAACAACATTAAATTCTTTATGAATATCTTTATTTTCAGCAAGCTCTTGTGCTTTTGAGATAACTTTTTGACTATCTATTGAATTTAAATCATTTTCTTTTTTATTCGTATCTATATTATTTATTGTATCCTGAGCTTCAGTACTTATCCGAATTGTATCTAATTCATCTTGAGTTTTTAATTTTTCAGCATTAAGAAATAAAAGAGAATCGCTTACCTGCAAATCTTTGTCAGTTTTTCTTATAAACGGAAGACCTTTATCTCTTACTACATTATAAATCAATGCCATAATGATTGATATAAATACTATAGAAACAATATCTTTTATAATCAGCTTATTCATTTTATATTTTTATAATTTTTTATGATATTATAAGCATTCAGCAGTTCCATTGTCTGTTTTTTAGCATCATTTGCTGTAATATTATTTCTAGATGCTGCATCTGGATGTATTTGTTTTATTTTACGTTTAAAAGTTGATTTTATTTCATCTTCTGATGCATTTATATCCAGTCCAAGCAATTTAAATGCTTTTAAGACTTCGCTATCTATAGCATCGCTTTTGTAATTATTTTCATTACAATTATAATTGTTAAACTTATCACTGAAATTATTAAATTTCTTCTTCCATTTGGTTTGATATTCTTCTTCTAATTCTTCTATTATTTTTTTTAACTCACAGTCCTCTTCGTCAATAGAACCTCTTTTCAATGTACGAGTATTTACTAAATTACTTATTGCTATATTTACAATTCTCTTTAATATCCCCACTTAGGAACCTGCCTTGTTTTTTATTATAATTACGAATTTATTAAAATAAATGTTTTTATTTTTCATTA
>JAFRQN010000187.1 GCA_017428585.1 Bacteroidota bacterium
TATTTTAGTATTCAAAACTAATTTAATTATTTAATTTTTAATTATTTAATAAAATTATTAAGAAATTAATTCTTTAAGTTTAATAAATAAAGGTTTAATCTATGAAATTGAACATTAAAAAAATTAGTATTATTCTTGCAAGCGTATTATTTATTGGATTTAGCTTGTCTTCATGTCATAGTGGACCAGATCCAGTAGAAATCACTAAATTGAAGACTTATACAGATGAATTAGTAAAATTCTCTGTAGATTATCCAGAAAACTGGGTTGTAACTAAACAACCAGGCGAACGTTTTGTCGTATTTTCTGCTAATGATGCAAAATCACGTTTTTCTAAATACGATTCAGAAGGTTTCCCTGGTGCAATCATTGATGTTTATGCTACAAAAGTAGATGAAAACAAAACAGTTGATACTCTTATTAAAAAAGCAAAATTATTCCCAGAAGAATATTATAAAGAAACAGCTGTTACTGTAGATGGTGTTCAAGGCAAAAGATTTGATTATGGTTTTGAATTAGAAGGCGGTATATTTAAAGGTGTTTATATTATAGCATCTAAAGATAATGTTACTTACACTTCATTGCGTATAGAAGCATTTGACGGCAGCTGGGAAAATTACAGTGAAAATTTTGATGCTGTTATTAAGAGCTTTAAATTAGCAGAAACTCAACAAAGAAAACAAGATACAATTGTTAATGTTGAAGAATTGCCTTTCCCATCAGAAAAATTAGTTGCTAAAAAAGGCAATGGATTTACTATTTCTGTGCCTGATAACTTCTATTTAGGAAAAGCTGCAACAAAAGGTACTCTTACATCTAATAATTACACTGGCGACCGTCGTGCAGATTGTAATATCATGGTTGATGTTTTAGACGGTTCTAAAACAAGTGATTTAAAGAAAGCTGCTACTGAATTAGCTGCACGTTATCCTGGTTCATCTGCTATCAGTGCAACTAAACTTGGCGGACTTGATGCTTATGTAACAACATGGCGTCCAACAAAAGATGTAAAAGGCCGTGTTTATTTTGCTAAAAAAGGAGATAAAATATTTAGAGTATCTATTAATTGGTATACTCCTGAAGAATCAAGTTATCTTCCAATCTTTGAAAAATCTTTAAAATCAATTAAATTTGATTAATTTATTATATAAACTTATCTATTATATTTTAGATAGAGAAGATACTCATCAATTTATTGGTGAGTATTTTTTTTTGTTAATTTCTTTATTTTGTTAATTAATTGAAAAGTTTGTATTTTAAAATAATTTATAATAATAATTTATTGGATAAAGCAATGAATGGTGAAAGTATTGAAAAAATAAAAAATATTATAGAAACCTTTAATGAAGATAATTACACCAAAGAAGAAATTAATAACATTCTTTCTATTTTTTTAGAATTATTGAATAATGGGCATATACGTGCAGCTGAAAAAATTAATAATCAATGGGTTGTTAATTTATGGGTGAAGAAGGGTATTTTATTATTATTCAAGTATTCTGCATTAACTGATATGTCATTGGATAGTTTTGCTTTCTTTGACAAAGACCGTTTAAAATTAAAAGATATAAAATTAGAAGACGGCGTCCGTGTCGTACCAGGCGGTTCAAGCATTAGGACAGGCTGCTATATTGCAAAAGGTGTAATATGTATGCCTCCAATGTATATTAATATAGGTTCTTATATAGATGAAGGAACAATGATAGATTCTCATGCTTTAGTAGGCACTTGTGCTCAAATCGGAAAAAATGTTCATATTAGTGCTGCTGCTCAAATCGGAGGCGTTTTAGAACCTATTGGCGCTAATCCTGTAATTGTTGAAGATAATGTTATGATTGGTGGAAACTGTGGTATTTATGAAGGTGTAATTATAAAAAAGAATGCTATAATTGGAACAGGCGTTATCTTAAATTCTTCTACTAAAGTATATGATATTCCTAATGAAACAGTTTTGCCGTTCCCTATAGTAATACCTGAAAACGCTGTAGTAGTACAGGGCAGCCGTACTATTGACAAACCTTTTGCTAAAGAACATGGGTTGAGTATATCGACTCCTATTATTGTTAAATACCGTGACAGCAAATCTGATGCTAAAACTGAATTGGAATCTATTTTGAGATAGTATTGTATTTTTTTATTATGGCAGGTTTTAATAATAACAATATTAACAATAACACTAAATCTTTTAATAATATAAAGAAAAATCTTAAAATAACTAAAATAGTTATTGCTATAACAAATATACTGCTTAGCTGCATATTTGTTGTAATATTCTTTTTAATGGGCAAAGAGCAAATATTATTTTTAATACTTGCTGGTGTTGTTATTGCTGCAACTTTTATTTTTATTTCAATAATAAAACGATACGAAATAAAATTATTGGAAATGTATAAAGAAAATGAAAAAGAAATCAAAAAATAAATTTTATTATATATTAATTCCTATAGCTGTTATAATTGTAATTGTATTAATTTTCTCAATTTACAGCAGTATTTTATTAAATTCTAAAATTACTGAATCAAATAAAGATGTAATTGTCAAAATTGATTATGGCAGTTCATTATCGGAAATAATAACAACTCTGAATAAAGAAGATTTAGTTAAGCCGCATTGGTTCTTTCTTAAAGTTACTCAAATTTATGCTTATTTCACTCAAAAGCCAGTATTGGCGGGCTATCATAAATTTTCACCTAATATTAGCAATGGGGAATTGATTTATTCGCTTTTTTCAGGAAATAATCTTTATATGAAGCGTGTAACTTTTCCTGAAGGAATTACAATAAAACGCTTCGCTTCTATTTTACATAATAACTTAAATATTGATTCTGCTGAATTTTATCAAAAATGCTATAATAAAGATATAATAAAAAAATATAACATAAATGCTAATTCGCTTGAAGGATATTTAATGCCTGCAACATTTAATTTCTTCTTAGATATCAGCGTAGAAAAAATTATTGATATATTAGTAAAAGAACAGCTTAAAATATTGAATAAATATAA
>JAFRQN010000188.1 GCA_017428585.1 Bacteroidota bacterium
AAAATAGAAATAATTAATAATAACTATATACCAGAATATCTGTTTTTTACTTTAAAGAAATATAAAAATGATATCCAAAGGCAGACAACAGGAACAGCTATTCCACATACAAATAAGAATATAGTTTTGAATTTGGAAATACCGAAAATTAATATGAATGATCAATTATGGTTTAAATCAATATTATATAAAATATTACAAAATAATGAAGAAAACAGAAACTTATCACAGCTTCGAGATACATTATTGCCAAAATTAATGAATGGTGAAATAGATTTAAGTAAAGTAGAGCTTTAGGGAATTAATATGAATGAAAATATGTTATGTTTTGCAATTATTATAAATATTACAATATGTGAATATTTGGTTATATTTAAAGATGAAATTATAGAATATATACTTAGAGATAAAAATTATCTTTACTATGTTATTATTGCATTTCTTGTATATTTATTGGGTTGTTTATTAATGTTCTTAATAAATTATTGTGAATATTTCAATTCTATCTTTATTAATGTAATTATTAATGCATTAACAATTATACTAACTATATTTATTAATGAGATGATTATAAAACCAAGGAATCAACTAAAAAAAATAAAACAAAAGCTGTCATCTATTATTAAAATTTTAGAAGAGTTGAGAGAAAAAAAACAGTCTTCTAATACAACTAATCAATTGGAATTTGAATATAATATTAACAACAAAAATAATAATTTATCAAATAATAAAAATACTGTATGGACTACTGAACAATTTACTGAAAATTGTGAAAAAATATTAGATGAAAAAAGTAAAAATACACTAGAAGAGGTTAATAAAACAAAAAATAAAGTATTAAATGAGATAAATAATATTGCATTTGAGATTAATGAACTTTATGAAGTATATCCTAACGTATTACCTAAATTAAAAGATTTTGCTCTATTAGATTTTTTTATTACGGCTAATAGTCTTAATAATATTATAGATACAATTAAAGAAATAAATGCGAAAATTAAAATTTAGTTATCAATAAGAAATTGTTATTATGTTTAATACAATCAATTAGAAGACATAACATTAAATATCTTAGAATAGTAAAATAGATTTAAAGAATATATAAATTAAACAACATTTATTTTGAATTTTATTTATAGAAGGAAACAATGGAAAAAAAATCATATAAAATTGCAGAAAAATCGTTAAATGCTGTACTTGCTGCTTTAGAAATATATAATAAGCCAGATTTTAAATATAGAGATGAATCATTTTCTATATTAATGATTAATGCATTTGAACTATTATTTAAGGCTAAGATGTTGAAAGAAAATAATGAGAAAATAAAATATTTATATATTTATTCCAATGAAGAAAATAATAAATTAACATCAAAAAAATTAAAATGAAATAGGATAGGTAAACCATTAACAAGTGGTTTAAATAAATGTATGGATATTTTTCAATCAAAAAATATTATAACTAATAATATGGTTGAAAATATTAATATTTTGCTTGAAATTAGAGATAATGCGATACACTTTATCAACAATGATAAAATAAAGAAAGATTTATTTTCAATTTGTGCAGCAAGTATAAGAAATTATATAAAGGTATTTGAAAAGTGGTTTCCAAAAATAAAAATAAGTAATTATAATTTTTTTGTTACTCCACTTAATTTTGATATATATAATAAAGAGGTAGAACCTGTAAGTCTTAATTCAACTCAAAAACAATTTTTAAAATATATTGATTCGATATCGAATAAATCAGATAATGATGATGAGTATGAATTAATGGTTAATATTGAAGTTAAATTTATAAGAACAGATAAAGTAGACGATGTCATATTATTAAAATATGCAAATGAAGGGAAAAAAGTAAATATCGAACTTACTGACGAAATGTTTAATAAGATGTATCCATATGTATATAAGCAAATTACTAATAAGATAAAGAATAAACAAGACGGAATAAAAGTAAATAAATTTTTTTATAACATAATGAATTTTATGCAAACAAATGAAATCTGTTGTAAAGGAAGATATTTAGATCCTGTCAATAAAAAAGGTAAGCCTAAATTCTTTTACAGTGATGGATTTGTCGGTAAGTTTTTAGAAGAATACAATAATCGGATAAGTTAAATGTTTACAGAAGAACAATTAGAAGACATAACATTAAATATCTTAGAGAAATTAGGATATAAAAGAATAAACGGCTATAACTTAGATAGAGATTATCATAGCGTATTTATGGATAATGCTCTATTTGATGATTTATGCAGAATTAACAAAGAATTTAATGATTCACAGATACAAGAAGCTGTAAAGACAATAAAAACTTTATCGCACGGCAATCCTATTGAAGACAATAAAACTTTTACAAGATATTTATTGGAAGGCGTTCCTGTTCAAATTAAGACTAATTCCGGTTATCAATACAAGAATGTTAAATTAATTGATTTTGACAATATAGACAACAACCATTTTCAAGCAGTTCAACAATTTACTATTATAGAATTTGATACTAAAAGACCTGATATTATTATATTTATAAACGGTATTCCTTTAGTTGTAGTTGAACTTAAAACTGCTGTTAATGAATCTGTTAAACTGGAAGATGCTTATAATCAATTAACTGGATATAGAACAGTTTATATACCTTCATTATTCAAATATAATCAATTCTTGGTTGTCAGCGACGGCGTAACAGCAAAAGCTGGTACTATCACCAGTCCGTATTCACGCTTCAGCGACTGGAAGAAAATCGAAGACAGTGATGAAGTCTTTGAAAATATGCCTACACACGAAACACTATTTAACGGAATGTTTAGAAAAGACCGATTGATCGATATTATCCAGAACTTTATTCTATTCAGCGATGACAAGAAAATACTGGCTCAATATCATCAATATTTTGGAGTTAAGAAAGCAGTCCATTCTACAATAACCAACGGCGTTAAAACAGGCAAGGCTGGAATAGTATGGCATACTCAAGGCTCTGGCAAGTCATTCAGTATGGTGTTCTATTCAGGCAATATGATTAAACAGCTAAACAACCCTACAATAGTAGTAGTTACAGATAGAAATGATTTAGATAATCAATTATATGATACTTTTGTTAAATGCGATTATTATTTAAAACAAAAACCAAGACAGGCATTTTCAAGACAAGATCTTGATGAGATGCTGAAAGACAGAGCTGCAGGCGGTATATTCTTTACAACATTACAGAAGTTTGAAGAAGAGACAGGACTGTTTACTGATAGAAAAGATATTTTAGTATTGGTAGATGAAGCACATAGATCTCATTATGGATTAGAAGCATCTATAAAGATAGATTATGAAACAAAGGAAGCTAAAGAGAAATTCGGCACTGCAAAATATCTTCATAATGCTCTTCCAAATGCAATATATATAGGATTTACAGGTACTCCAGTTGAAACAAAAGACAGATCAACTTCTTCTATATTTGGAAAAGTAATAGATACATACGATATGACTCAGGCCATAATAGACGGCTCAACAGTTCCTATTATGTATGAATCAAGAATGGCAAGAGTTGGATTGAAGCAAAAGATATTAGATGAAATAGACAGCTATTATAAATTTATAGAAGAAACAGGAGCTGCAGATGCTTCCGCCGTTAATAAATCAAAACAAATGATGGCTAAAATATCACAAATCATAGAAGATCCTGATAGATTGGAATTAATAGTAAAAGATATAATCAGCCATTTTGAAGAAAGAAAAGATATGGAAGCTGACCATGCAATGGTTGTTGCATACTCAAGGAAAGCAGCATACATAATGTATAAAAAAATCATAGAACTAAGACCTGATTATAAAGATGTGGTTAATATGATTATTACTCCATCTAATAAAGATTCAGAAGAGATGCAGAAAGCTATAGGCACAAAGAATGATAAAAAAGAATTAGAGATTAGATTTAAGAATGAAGCCAATGATCCAAATGAAAAATTTAAGATTGCTATTGTTGTAGATATGTGGTTAACTGGATTTGATGCTCCAAGATTAGGCGTTATGTATATTGATAAACCAATGAAATCTCATAATTTAATGCAGGCAATAGCAAGAGTTAATCGTGTATATAAAACAAAACCTGCAGGATTAATTGTTGATTATATTGGATTAA
>JAFRQN010000189.1 GCA_017428585.1 Bacteroidota bacterium
CAGAAGCATTTATTATAGGTGAAAAATTTATTGGTGATTCTAACGTTGCTCTTATTCTTGGCGATAATATCTTTTATGATGAAACATCTTCTGTTTTTACAAAGAATATAAAAACAAATAAAAAAGCAGCTATCTTTGCTATTTATGTTGATGAACCAGAAAGATATGGAGTCGTAAAATTCGATGAAAACGATCAGCCTGTTGATATTATTGAAAAACCTAAAACTTTTGTTTCTAATTATGCAGTACCAGGTTTTTATATATATGATAGTTCTGTTGTTTCAATCGCAAAATCTTTAACTCCATCCGATCGAGGCGAACTGGAAATTACTGATATTAATAAATATTATTTGGAACACGATGAACTTAATATTGTAAAAATAAACAGCGGCGTTGCTTGGCTGGACTGCGGTACGCCTGATTCTCTATTAAGTGCAGGTAATCTTATTGCATCTATTGAAAAAAATAAGGGAATAAAACTTGGATGTATTGAAGAAGCTGCTCTAAATCAAAAATTTATTAATGTTGAAATGCTGAAAAAATATATTGACGAACTGCCTAATTGTGATTATAAAAAGTATTTGGAGACACATTTGCTAAAAATAAAATAATCATTTATAAAGTTCAATATTACTATGTCTGCAGTTAATCAAATATCAAAACAATTCTTATTAATCTTTTCAGTTTTCTTCTTATTGTCTGTTGTTTTTTTCTCTGATTTAATATATCAGAAAAGTAAAAAAAATTACAGCGAATTATTAAATATCGTAAATAATACAGTAGGTGTTATTTTCCAAAATGATAAAATAGATCATGATAATTTTATCGAGAATTATGCTAAATCTGAAAATATAACTGATAATAAAATAAGAATTTCTGTTATTGATTCATCTGGAAAAGTAATATATGATTCTCAGATAAAAACTGACAAATTAGACAACCATATTAATAGAACTGAAATAGCAGCTGCTTTGAAAGGCAAAAGCAATACTTTAGTTAGAAAAAGCAATTCAGTAAATAAAAAATTATTATTTACTGCATCGCCTATATATAAGAATCATAAAATTATTGGTGTTGTTAGATCTTCTGTTGAGTTAAATGCTATAATATTGGAAAATATCAAATTAACAGTATGTGTTATTTTGTTTTTGCTTGTATTCAGCATCATAATTATATGTATATTAAAACATTTCAATAATGATATAAATAAATCTATAAATAAAATAAATAAGTCTTTTAAAAAACTTTCCTCTGGTACAAATACTGTTTTAGAGTTAAATAATTCTTCCGAATTGGCAGAATTATCTGCTAACTTTAATAATCTGACTAAACAAATAACAGAACTTACAGAAGAAGTTAAAACAGGCGAAAAGCAAAAAAAAGATTTTATAATTAATATATCCCATGAATTAAAAACACCGCTTACAGCTATTTATGGTTTTATAGAAACATTAGAAGATGAATTAAACGAAAATAAAAATTCATTATCTTCAGAAACAATAAATAATTGTCAAGAATATATAAACATTATTAAGAGACATACCAATAGACTTGTAGCTATTGTTCAGGATCTTTTGCTGCTTTCTGAAATGGAAAGTTCTGATCTGCCTCTTGTTAAGACAGAAACAAATATCAAACAGTTGATTTATGGACTTTTGCCAATTTTTTCTCAAAGACTGGAAGAAAAAGGATTGCAGCTAAAAATTGAATTTCAGAATAATTTTGATACTATGTCTGTTGATGTTTTTACGTTTGAACAGATATTTATAAATCTAATAGATAATGCTGTAAAATATTCAGATAAGGGAACTATTTATATAACAGCAAAAGCTGATGATAATTTTGCCTATTTTTCAATAAAAGATGAGGGAATAGGAATAAAAAAAGAATTGACAGATCGATTGTTTGAAAGATTTTATACTGTGGATAAATCTCGTTCTCGCAATACTGGTGGAACTGGTTTAGGACTATCAATAGTTAAGCATATTGTTTTGCGGTATAATGGTACTATTTCTGTACAAAGCGAACTTGGAGAAGGCTCTGAGTTTATTGTTAAATTGCCAAAAAAATAATATTATTATTCAAACAATAGTAACAAATTAATAAAAAAATTGTCTTTTCTATATAAGGTGATAATCAAAAAGCAAAAAAGTTTTTTTTATATCTTATCCTAAAATTGCTAAAAAAATTGCTAAATATATTAATCTTATAATGTATTAAAATATAGTAAATTAGATAAATATTTTTATAGAATAGATAGTTTTTTATGCGTATACATTATATTTTATGTTATAACACTTTATTTTTATTGTGTTAATTACTAATTATAAGATTATATTGTAGAGATTATATTATATTTAGCAAGAAATAACCATAATTTTATTTATTATGGTTATTTTTTTGTTTGTACCTTCAATTAAATTTTTCTATTTCCTATAATATTCAATTAATGCAGCATTTGCTTGAAATCAAATTTTATAAAATATATTTCAAATATAATAAAAATACTATTTGCGCTGTAAATATTATGTTACATGTATGCAAATATTTATTGAATTATTTTGTAAATATTTTATGTATGGTTTGTAAAATGATATTTAATAATTTTATTTACAGCTCTTTTATTAAATAAAAATTAATAATAATTCATCTATGTTGATAACTAATATTCATTTAATTGATTTATAACTTAATAGAAATAATAATCTACATTTAGAATATTCTTTCTATACAATAAAAATATAAAATTTATTACATCTGAAATTTAGTTTTTGTAAAAATATTTGTTTCTTTTGTTTGATTTTTTTATTTTTGTACTACAAATTATATATAAAATTAAAAAAATATTATTTATAAAATTGTACAAAATAAATATTAAAAATTAAGCAAATGAATATAAGAAATAATTATAAAACTAAATTTGGAGATTTTTGTGAGAAAGAGATTAATTAATTTAGTTGTTTTTTTCTTGTTTTTTAGTTTGGCTTCTATATTTGAAGCAGCAAACGCACAAGAAATAACAATAGGTGTACCATATACCAGTTGCACCTATTATCCTTACTATTATCAAAATAGTTATTCAGAATTTATTCTTCACAAAGGAGTATTAGGTTCTGAACCAATTACAATAGAACGTTTATCATTCCTTGTGTATAGTTTTAGCCGTGGCAATATGCACTCAATGGGTGATGTTTCTATTTATATGAAACTTACATCAGATTCACTTGTAGTTGCTTCTACAACTTATAATTTAAATGATTATCAATTAGTATATGAACCAAATCCTCTTGAAATTCGTGGTTATTATGGTGATTGGCTTGATTACAATTTAGATTCAGAGTTTGAATATGATGGTCAACACAATATCAGTGTAATTATACATCATCAATCGCCTACTGCAAGATCGTCATCTTATTATAACTATTCAGCTGACTATGTTTATTATGGATTTGGAAATGTTACAAGATATGGATATAATAGCAGCAGTATGACAGCAAATCCAACTACTTCTTATACTGCACAATATCGTCCTTTCGTTGTAATTAATAGAGATGATATGAAAAGCCCTAAATGGGAGGCACAGTCCTATGATGATCATGCTTTAGCATATAGATATAATGAGAATTATAGAAGCGGCTCAGGTAATAATTTATATATGTATTATAATTATGGTGCCTATGAATGTCAATATGGTGCAGCTATGTTAGGCAACCAGCCAAGAACAATTAATAAGCTGAGATTTTATGTTATGTATAGGAATGGTAGTATAGGATATGATTCTCAAAGATTTAAAATATTCCTTAAAAATGATGTACCATCTTGTTTGGCATACGGAGCAAGCTGTAATCAGTCAGTAGATACTTCTGATTATACAAAAGTATTTGATGGATCATACAAAATAAATCAAACTTATGGTAATTTTTGGCAAGAAATAGAATTAGACGAACCATTCTATTATGACGGCAGTTCAAATTTATATATGCTGTTTGTAACAAATACTGGTTCGTATGTATATAACTACAATTACTACTTTACATTCTATAATCCATCTTATTCAGGAAGATATACATACGGTACATATTATCCAAATTGGCAGTATGGTACTAATTATTTCCCAATTTGTGATTTCGTTGGTCCAGTAGATAAATCTGCATCTAAAATTGCAAAAGTAGAAGATGAAATAATACCAAAACATACTTATTTAACGTCAAGCAACTATACTTATTTCCCTTATTATTCATCACGTTATTCAGCAACAGAATTTGTAATACATAAGCAGGATTTAGATAACAAAGCTCAATTATTAAAGAATATGGCATTCTTAAAGTATTCTTTGGGTAGTGTAGGCGGATATAGTACAGGTAAAACTAAACTGCCAAATGTAACAATATATTTAAAGAATACTGAGGATTCAACAATAACAACATCATATAGTGCTACAGGTACATTAAGAAATGGCAGTAGATACAACGTAGGTGGTCCATTAGATACATCAGCAAGTTCAGGTTATACTCGTGTTTGGGGTAGAAGAGACATGCCTATTGCTGGAAACTATTCAGAGTATTATGTATTTAATTTTGATACTCCTTTCCAATATGACGGCAACAAACATTTAAAAGTTTTGATTACTTATGATAGAGGAGATGCAAATACTCTTAATAATTACAATTGTTTCATGACTACATATACTGGTACAATACGTGGAACAACAATGAGATACATATATAATGCTTCAACATGGCCTACAGCTACAACTAACTGGAATTCTGCAAGTGCATATAGACCTTATGTAGTATTTAATAAAGAATCATACGGAAAATCACCTGTTGAAATAGCACCATACGACAATGTAGTTGCATCTGATAAAGTAGAGATAAGATGTTATGATAATTCAGCAATAACTTCTTATGGCAGTACAACAAATTTATATAATAATACGTCTTTTGCAACAACCTATCAAAATAAATGCTATGTATCTGAAATGTTGTATACAGCTGGAGAATTAGGTGGCAAGCCAAGAATGATTGATAGAATTGCATTTATGCCTTACAGCCGTAGTGGCAGCGTAGCTGCATGCAAGCCTTTTGACTTGTATATGAAAAATTCATCAGATAGAGGTTGTCTATATTATATCAGTAATACTTCAACAACATACGATACATATATTGATTTCAATGGATATACAAAAGTACTTGACGGATATACATACATTCCAACATCTGACAGTATAGGTAAGTGGGTAGAATTTAAATTAAAAGAGCCATTCTTCTATGATGGAGAAAGCGATCTTTTAGTAATGTATGTGCCTCGTGCAACAGGGTCTGCAAATAGTAACTACTATAATTGGTGTACTTACTATAAATTCTCTTATGCTTTTAGATATAATACATCTACTTCTTATCAAGGCAGATATAATTCTGGTACTGCTTATTGTCCAATGGTAAAATTTGGAGGAACAGAAGTACCGCCAAGACATACATATAAATCATCAAAAGTTGTTCAATTGACAGGCAGATGTCCAGAAGGTGCACCAGATGTTCCAATAGTAGGACTTAAGGTATCAACAAAGAAACCATTTGCACCATATTTGAATATGAATCAAATCATATTTAACGGTAAAAAATCATTGAACGTTAATCAAATTAAATCAGCAAAATGTTATTATACAGTAGAAAATAAATTCTCAACAGAACATCAATACGGTGATGAAATAGAAGTTACTTCAAGCAATATAAACAAGTTGGTTTTCGAAAGCAATCAACCAATAGAAGCAAAAGTTGTGTATTTCTGGCTGGCATACGATTTAAATGAGGGTGTTCCTGCAGGCTCAGAAATAGATGCAAGTGTTGTAGAATTTACATTGGATTATGAAGGCGAGAAAGCAACATACACTCCAGACGATTATGATCCAGATGGATATAAAACAATATATCCACCACTCAAAGAGAAAGTCTATACAGTTGGTGTAGATGTAGGTGCAGATTTTGAAAACTTATCATTATTAGCATTAGATTTTACAGAATTAGGAGCTAAACAAGATATAACAATACAAATATTGACAGATGTATCAGATACAGCAGTAGCATATTTTGGAACAAATTACTTTGGAGATTATAATGTTACAATAGTTCCAGGCGATGATGTAGAAAGTGTTACATTGTCAGCAGGCAAGAAAGTTGAAGAACCATATATTAGTTTATATAGATGCAACAACTTCTCAATTCAGGGCGATGGACGTTTAGCAATAACAGCATCTAAAGGAGTAATCAATGTAGAACATTCAGATAACTTCTCAGTAGATGGAACAGAAATAAGATCTGCTTCAGTAGATGCAAAAGATGCTCAAGGTATTGTTACAACAACAAGCAATGGCATAACACTTACAAACAATAATATAAGTTCATGCTTTAATGGAATTAATATAACAGAAGCAGAAAAAGTTGCAATAAGCGGCAATATCATTGGAGCGGCAACAGATACAAAAGCATGCAGCCATGGTATAGCAATGACAGATGTATCCAATGCAGATATAGACAATAATAAATTCTTAAACATCTATGGTTCAGATGAATCAGTAGGTCTATATTTGGCAAATGCAGAAGATATAAGAATAATAAACAACACAATAAATGGTATGGGGTCCAAGACTGGCGATATCATAGGTATTTTATTTGATAATGCCAATAAAGTAGATATATATCATAATACTGTATATATTTATCCAAAGAGTACATCAACAGAATATTCAAATTCAGCTATTTTATATAATTTGACAGAATCAAAGAATATAAATTTATGCAATAATATATTATACAGCAATTTGCTATCTGGAGAAATAGATGCGGTAATGTACACAGCCAATACAATAATATCTAATCCATTTAATTTGTTAGGCGGCAACATCTATTATTCAGCAAAAGCCTTTGCAATGGATGCCAATGCATCAAAATATAATTTTGGAGATTGGAAACAAGTTGTAAGTATATTAGGCGAAGGCAGAAATGAAACAAATTCATATTGGTATGAAGATATAGATGAAACAGGCGCGCATGTATTCAAATTAATATCCACTGAAGATTGTCATTTAGATGGACCATCAATAAG
>JAFRQN010000026.1 GCA_017428585.1 Bacteroidota bacterium
ATGGGAAATACTATGCTAATATTATTCAAATAATCGATAGTTCAAATAGTGAACTAAATTTTAGGCTTGGATTAGCTATTGGAAAATTAGATAATAGAGATAGATACGAATTTGCTTTAGAAAAAAGTATAGAATTGGGAATAACAGATTTTTATATGATAAATTGTAGATATTCTCAAGGGAAAGAATATAATTTGGCAAGAATGCAGTCTAAAGCTATTGCTGCAATTAAACAATGCAAACGTTCTGTACTGCCAAACATATATGATGTAAAAAAAGTAGAATATATGGAAAATTATATAAATGACTATGATCTTTGTATTTTGGCTGATGAAGACGGTACAAATTTTGATTTATATAATTCAAAACAAAAGATATTAATTTTTGTTGGTCCAGAAGGTGGTTTTTCTAAAGAAGAAATAGATTTTTTAATGCAAATAAAAAATCTAAAAAAGTTAAAATTGGGTAATAGACGATTAAGAGCAGAAACAGCTGCTATTATTTCAGTAGGATTGGCATCTTTGCTAAATTAAAAATAATTATATTTATATTTGTTGTATATTTATTTACATTAGATTTGCATTTTAGATAAATATAGTAATTATACTAAGTTAAACAATTAGATATGAAAAAAATAAAAAGCAATAATAAAAAACGAACAGTTGAAATATATTTTATATTGTATTTAGCTGCTTTAGTATTATTAATATCAAAAACAAATCGGAATAATGATATAGGCAATGATAATATACAACATAAGAACTTTGATTTACCATTTATACTAAAAGCAGAAAAACCAATGTTGACCTGCAAAGTATGGATAGATTCGCTTGGACAGCAATGTTATGAGTTGGATTCTATTAATTATATTTGGAATGCTGGCGAGGTCGAAGATATAAGATATGATTTTGTTGTTGAGGATAAAGAACAGAACAATAGTATGCATTTAACAGGGAATGAAGAATATGAGAGCAGAGTCTTTGAATTTGTTGAGGATAAAGATAATAATATGGCAGTATTTCGTTGGCATCCTAATATTTATATATATGAAAATAAGACTTACATTGTTTATGTTTCTGCTACAGCCAAATTAATTAATTCTAAAAATAAACAGCGGGTAAAAGCAAAAACTCAATTTAGTTTAGTAGTAAGTTGCTTAGACAATAATCAGCCGAACTATAATAATGAGCCATTTGTAGATACAAATCAATATAATTATGTTGTTCAAGAACGATTAAGTTATCAAAATTTCCAGAATAACACAGTAAATAATACAGGTGAACTAAATTTATTTACATCTCCGTCAAAAATAAAAGGAATTGCATTCCAAGAATGGGAGAGTAAAGTATTCTGTATGGGAGCTAATTTGAAAACAGACCTAACTTCTGTACCAAAAATAGAAATAAAGAATACACCAAGCAATAATAATGGCACAGCTCGTATTGTTTCATATTCTGATAATACTATTATACTTAAAGGTAAAGTTCCTGCATTTGGCAGCAGTAAAGTATTTGTAACAATTGAACGTAAAAATGATTTAAAAGAAGCAACTATTTCATTTGAAGTTTTGCCTCAAGATATAGAAGCGCCTATATATCCTAAAATAATGTATCCAGAACAAACTTATGTTTTTAATCCTAAATTGCCACTGAATATTGGAAATGCAAGAGCAGTTCTTAAAACAGAAGGAAATAAAATTAGAGCAGAAAACTACCAAGGTGGAATAATAGAATTTAAGCCTTTTCAAAACGATACAGGAAAAGTATTTGTATTTGAAAGATATATAAATGATGTACTTATAGGCGCTGCTATTAATATAAAAGTAATTCCTAATGAAAAACCAATAATTACCAGAATTGCTGAAAAAGATAAGAGTGTTGTTATTAATGTTTCTTCGCATGGCTGGTATAATGGTAAAGAGAATAGAATAAAGAAACTTGATCTTACGGGAAATGCAAGTTATAAGCCTTTGTATGGTAAAATATCAGTTGATAGAGCTGCTGCAAAATGGCATGAACAATTTGAAATTTTTCCTGTAGATGAAAGACAGCCATTTACTTTTACTGTTGTTGCAGTAGATAATATGGGAATGACTTCTCAAAAAGAGACTTATAAATAGCTTTTGTTTTTATATATAAAAAATATTATATTGATAAATTATTTTATTTGATTATCATAAGTGTACAAAAATGAAACGAATAAAAAATACGATAATAATTTTAGTTTATTTTATATTTTGTAATGATTTGCTTTTTGCTGCAACAGAACATGTTTTTATAGATACAGTTTATTCTGTAAACTGGGGAAGCAGTCAAAATTTTGGACGCTCAGAAAAATATTTTCCAATGAATATCTTTGGACCGCCTTCATCAACTGCAACTAAATATGTTCCTGCTGCTACTGAAGATGAAGTATGTTCATTAGGTAAGGGCGGAGAAATTATAGTTGGCTGCAAAAATCATTATATTGTTAATGGTGAAGGAGTTGATTTTATAATATTTGAAAATGTATTGGTAAATACTGCAAATACTAAAGTTTTTGTTGAGCCTGCAATAATATCTGTTAGTCAGGATGGAGAAAATTTTGTTGAATTTCCATTTAATTCTAATACGTTTGAAGGTCTTGCTGGTTTAAATTGGACAAATGGAGGAGCTGATCCTTTTGATTATAGTGTTTCTGGCGGTGATGGATTTGATTTATCTATATTAGGGTTAGATACAATTTCATATATAAAAATAAAGGATACAGCATTAATTGCAAGTACTTTGGATAAATCACATCGATATTATTCTCCTATAGGTATGCTTTCAGGATTTGATCTCGATGCTATATCTATTGTATATGCATCACCGAAAAATTCATCTGTTATTTACAATAAGAATGAAGGTAGTATTATTAATTGTCAAGAAGATGCAAATTATTTTATTTGCAATTCCTTTGAGAAATTTAATATAAATGTATATGATGTATATGGACAATCTGTTTTAGCTAAAAATAATATAAATCAATTATGTATTGATAAAAGTACTTTAGCTAATACTATTTATTTTTTAGTTATAACAACAAAGGAATGTAATTATACATATAAAATAGTGAAATGCTTTTAGGATTTAAATTAATATAAATAAAATTAGTTAGTTGAATTAAATGAGCAGCTTTCTTAAATAATTTTTTTATAATTATGACTGGTGTAACAAATAACAATAATCTAAAAGAAAAGATAGATAATATAAAATTTAAATTAAAAAAAACTTTAATAAATAGAGAAGTATTGCAATGGATACCTATATTTATTATACTTGTTGTACTTGTTATACCATTTTTTATATTTCTATTTGTCAACTTTGTTTACGAAGGAAATGAAATAGGTCAACTAATACTAAGTTTTAACTTATATAATTTGCTGCGTTCTTTTTTTGAAGAGGGCAGAAGTATTGCTATCAGCAACACATTTACTATTTCTTATTATGCAAGTATAATAGCAACAGTTCTAGGATATATTTTAAGTTATTTTGTATTTTTTTTACGAAGTCCAAAAAAGAAATTAATAACTGCAATAATATATTTTCCTTTATTTTTTAATCCTATCATACAATTTCATGCAATAGAGTCTTTTTTTATTAATAATGGTATATTAAATAGTTTTTTATTAAATATACATTTAATTAATAATCCTATTATATTTTCTGAAACATTTATTACTATACTAAGTCTTGTTTTTAGATATATATCTATTTCGTTCTTTTTTACATCAATTTTAATGAAATTAGTTGATACTTCTCAAATAGAGGCGGCTATAGACTTAGGTGCAAATGGTATAAAAATATTTTATGATTTTATATTAAAAAATACATATCAAAGTATGATTGCAAGCATAGGAATAATTTTTATTCTATGTTATGGAAATATTCCTTCTTTTTTGCTTACAAATATTCAGAGTTTTAGTAGTCATTTTATTAATCTGCTTTTTGAGGGGCATTATTTAGATGCTTCTGCATATTTTTTCTTATTTGGAGTATTAACCTGCTTCGCCATATTCTTATATAATATATTTTTCGATAAGAGCAAATGTTTTTCTTCAAGAGAAAAATTTGGAAAATTATCAAAATATAAATGTTTGAAAGTAGCAAAATCACCTTTTGTACTTGTTATAAGTATAGGTACAGTTTTATTAATATCTATTGTTTTTCTTTCTTATTTTATTCTTTCATTTAATCAATATGATTCTGTATCATCTTTGAAAGGTTTTTCCTTAAAATGGTATAAAATTATATTTAGCAATATTAATCTTTTATATGCTGTAAAAAATACCTTTATTGTATCTTGTATAGTTTCCTGCATAGTTACTATATTAGGAACTATGTTTACCATAAGTTTTTCAAAATATAGACAGTTGCTTCAAACAAAATTTATTAGATTCATTAAATTGCCATTTCTGTTTAGTGATGTTGTATTTTGTGCAAGTTCTATAACAATTATAAAATTTGCAAGCATTCATAATTTATTAACTACACAAATAATAGGACTTTCGATTCCTGCACTTTTTATATCTATACTTTTGATTTATAGGAGTATTCAAACTTTTGATTTAAATATGGAAGGTGCAAGCTTAGATTTAGGTAGTGATTATATTAAAACATTTAAATATATTATTTTACCTGCATTGCTTCCAGCAATCCGATCTACTTTTTTAATTATATTTGTATACGTTTTAAATGAATTTACAGTTAGTTTTTTCCTTGCACCAGGTGTAGAATTACCATTGATATCAAATAGTTTAATGTGGTTAATACAGTATAACAATACACCACTAATTAATGCTTATTCTACATTGATTTTATTTTTCTCGGTATCATTATTAAATTTTGCTATAAACAATAATAATTATGATAAACACAAAGAAAATATAAAACGTTATACTATATTTTTTATAATTCTTTTTACTGTTTTGTTTATAATTTTAAGTTAGTATAATGTATATAAATAGTTTATTAATAAATAATTTACGGAATCAAATAGATAGTTATTATGAATTTGAGCAAGGAATAAATTATATTTATGGAGAAAATGGAGTAGGGAAAACTACAATTTTAGAAGCAATATCTATATGTAGTATAACACGTAGCTTTACAAATGCATCTTCTGATATAATGTTAGTGAATAAAGATGCATTAGAATATTCAATAATTACTAATTATATTAATGATTTAAATCTTTCAGGAAAAATTAATGTTTCCTATAATAGGAAGAAGAAACAAAAAAGTATTTTTATTAATTATGGAGAGAAAGTTCTTCCCAAAGATATAATAGGAGAAATTCCTACTGTTGTTTTATCACCTGAACATAAAAATATAACAAATGGCTCACCTGAATATCGAAGACAATTTCTAAATACAGTACTTTCTCAAGCTAACAAACTATATATGCTTAAATTATATGAATTTAGACGTAGCTTGAAAAATAGAAACATAATATTACAGAAATTAAATGAAAAAGAAGATAAAGATTTTATAGATATTTTAAATAATTGGTCGTATTTACATTTTGATATTTGTGCAGATATTATATTAAAAAGACAAGCATTTTTGAATGAATTTATTCCTTACTTTATAGAAGCATATCAAGAAGTAAGTGATAGCAAGGAAATTGTTAATATAGTTTATCAGCCGAACGGAATAACACAAATAGATAATAAAGATGATATAAAAGAAACTATGTTCCAAAAATATCTTAAAATGCAAAAAACTGAAATACAACGTGGAACATCTCTATTGGGACCTCAAAAGGATGAAATAAAAATCTTTATAAATGATGGTATTGCAAAAGAATATGCTTCACAGGGACAGCATAAAACTTTATTGATAGCTTTAAAATTTGCAGAATTTAAATATCTAATAAATCATAAAAATAATGTTCCTATAATATTATTTGATGATATTTTCTCAGAATTAGACAGAGATAGGGTTTTAAGAGTAATAAATTTACTTTCAAAAAGTAATGCTCAAATTTTTATTACTTCAACTGATACATATTGTATTGAAAACAACAGAGATTTGATAAATAAATTTATAGAAATAAAAAAATAAAAGGCTATTATTATTATAATAGCCTTTTTATTTAATAGTTTAATTATTATTGTGCATTTCTAACTACTCTAAATCCAATAAATATTTCACGTTGGATTCTATGTAATTCCACTTTTGATGCAACTTTAAGTTTTTCCAACCCATCTCTAAAACCACCACCTTTTACCATTCTTGTACTATCTGCAGATGGATTTGAAGGTCCTTTTGGATTATTAGATTGATTTGTTGAATAATAAGAATTGCTATACCAGTCCCAACACCATTCAGCAAGGTTGCCATTCATATCATATAATCCATAAGCATTTGGCATTTTTTGTTGTACTTTACTTGGTCTTGAGCTTGAGCCCGACATTCCATAATATGCATAGTTGCTAACAGGTTCAGGTACTCCCCATAAGCTGTTTGAACCTGCTTTTGCTGCATATTCCCATTCGGCTTCTGTTGGCAAACGATATCCGTTCTTTGAAAAATCACATTTTACATTAACATGTAATGCTTCACCATACGTTAATTCACCATAAGGATCTTCTATAGTATAGCAAGGTTCTAACTTATGTAATTCTGATAATTTATTGCAAAAAGCAACTGCATCATAAAATCTTAAATAGTTAGCAGGACAATCTTCATCATCAGGAGAAAATGATGTAGAAGAAAATATCACTTCTTTGTATTGTTTTTGAGTAATTTCAGATGCAGACATATAGAATGAATTGACAGTAACATTATGTTCTGGCTTAGAAGCTTCTATTGTTGAAGAATTATCTCCCATTACAAAAGTGCCGCCTTTTATTAATAACATAGTAGGATACATTGAGTTAGGTGCAACTGTATATGAAAATGTGTTTCCTTTTTTACCATTTGCATTTACAACATACATCTTGCCAGGTGCTAATTTTTCATTTGTAGTAATATTAATAGTAGTATCAGTCCATTTGCCAGTATTAGCTACGACATCATTGGCTAAATATACTTTTCCACGTGTAGTTCCGAAATTCTTTCCTTGGATAGTATATCCATTTCCCATAATTAATTGAGTTACATTACCTGCAATTCCAGTAATAAACGGAGCATCTGGATCAATTTGAGGATCTAATGTATCTACTTCTGTTGTATCTTTGTTATCGCCGTTATTAGTATTAGTAGGTTCATCATCACTACAAGCGAATAAAAATGCTATAGAAAATAAAATTAAAAAGAATATATTTACTCTATTCATAAATAAACCTATATTAAAAAATTATATTATAATTAATTTTAGTTAATTTTCAAAATTACAAAAAAACTATATAAATACAAAATTTAAATAAATATATAAAGTAATATAATTATTATTAATAATGAAGGTAATAAATTGGCTATTGCGATTTTTTTTATTTCTAAAATATTAATACCTAACATTAGTAATAATACCCCGCCTGTGGCATTTAATCCATTAATTATCTGAGGAGTTAGAAAATTATTTAACTGCATGGATAATAAAGTTAAAGCCGATTGAAATAAGAATAATGGAATAGCTGAAAATAGTATTCCGCTTCCAAATACTGAAGCTAATATTATAGATGATATTCCATCTAACAATGATTTTGTATAGAGCAAATCATTGTTATTCATAGTTCCTGCTTGTAATGTTCCTAAAAAGGTCATTGGACCAATACAAAAGAGAATAAACGCTGTAATTAATCCTTCGTTAAATTTATCACTTCCTATTTTAAATGTTCTTTTTAGGAAATTACTCAATTTATAAAATTGATTTTCAATATTTAATAACGTTCCAATTAAAGCTCCTAACATTAAGCTTATAATTATATATATAATATTTTCCATATTATATATCATTGTTATTCCTAAACAAATGGTAACGCAGCCAATAATTTGAAAGAAAATTAATTTATACTTTTCAGGTATTCCTTTTTTTATTAAAATTCCTATTATACTTCCAATAATAACGGTTAAGGTATTTAAAAAAGTTCCAATCATATTGTTTTATTAGTAAAAATAAATATTATAATAACATCAAAAATAAACAATAAAATATAACTATACAATAAAAAACTAAATGATATATTAAAAATAAAAAA
>JAFRQN010000190.1 GCA_017428585.1 Bacteroidota bacterium
TATTATTATTATCTGTATAAGGATCAGGCATAATATAATAATTATGTATCTTAAAATCTTTATTTACAGGAAGTTTCGTATAATCAAATACAGATAACAAATTTGAACTAATATTATACAGCCCTATTTGATTACTAAAATAATTAGTAAACCATAATAATGAATCTTGTGAATTAAATAATATTTTAGTATGATTTAAGGCCATTTGTGTGAATTGCCAATCATCAGTTGCTGTTGAATACGGCACTTCTAATAATAGACTGTCTGGTTTATCTAAATCAACTTTTAATAATTTATTATTTGTAACTATATATACAATATTTTTATTATCTATTAATTCATTTTGTGTCTTTGCTATAACAACTCCATTTAAATAATCAGCAGTATCAAGATAATGTGCATGATTATTTTCTGTAATCATCCCACTAATTTCCTCTGTCGATATTACTTTAGTAGGAATAGGATTTGTATTTAAATCAGATATTAGAGTAAATCTTTTTTCACCATATATCCAAATATTTTCTGGTATTATATTTTCTGAATTGGGCAATTCAAATAAGAAAAATTGTAATTCTAAAGGCAAATTTGTAGAAAAACTGGTATGTTGCTTTATTTTACCAGTATTTAAATCCAATATTAACAATCTGCCATAATTTGTAATAATTAAATCATTATTTATTCGATAAAAATCATAAAGATTAGATATTTTTATAATAGAGCTAAATTCAGAATATAAACATACAGTTTGAAACAAAAATAATGTAATTAATATTATAAAATACTTCTTCAATACTTTCCTCCAAGAATATTTATTCGCATACAGAATTACAATTTATAGTTGGATGACCATCTAAAAATGGAGGACATATAGAATAACTCACACCTGTTGAGATAGTATTCTTATGTATAACTTTACCACCATTTTCATATTCCCAACAATAAGTAACTATATGCCAACAAATATCTGTCTCACTATTTAATTTACAAGATGTAACAGAATAAAAAAACCATTGATTTATTGGATCATACAACCAATGCGGATCTGATACACATGCAGGATGTCCCAAACGCCAAATAGGAGGTGTCGGATTATCATAACAAGGTGGGATAGAATCATTCCATGGATTGCAGTTATTTATAATATGCAGCATAATAGTATCTATAATAGAATTATATTCATCAACAGTATAAGGTGGTTCTAAAATATGACAACTATCACCTTTAATAGAAAAAGATGATATATATATGTCATTATATGTATTACCTGCAATACGATAATAATAATTAAATTCCAATATACAGCCTCCTAAATCTATTTTATTACTATCACATGTATCTTTTTTAAACTGATCATTAGGAAAATCTGGTTCTACTGGATCAGTGGTATCAAATAGAGTATAATCAATAAGTTCTGGCAGTTCTGACGGCAAATATGCTGTAATTGGTGTTGTTATTGGTCCAATTGGTTGAGCCTTTACTTGATAAATAGATATCAGTAAAGCAATAATTAACATTTTTTTAACAAATTTCATTTTTTATTTCTCCAATATATTGAAAAATTTATAA
>JAFRQN010000191.1 GCA_017428585.1 Bacteroidota bacterium
ATAATTCTGTTTCAGCCAATAAAGTTTATGAAATAGTAGAGGTTTCTAAAGCTGTAAGTGGAGAATTAACAGATTTTATATTTAAAGATGACAATGGAGATAAAGTTTCACTGAAATCTATTACAAAAAATAAATATGTATTCCTAAATTTCTGGGCTACTTGGTGTCCACCATGTCGTGCTGAAATACCTTATATTGTAGAATTACAGACGGAATTAGTAGATAAGAATTTATTAATGATAGGTATTGCTTTGGAACGAGAAACAGATATTTTACAACAGAAAGCTAAAGTTCAAAATTTTGTAGATAAAAATAAAATAAATTATATAAACTTTGTAGCAGCTGATTCTATAAAAAAAGTATTGGCAGAGTCTTATAAGGGAATTCCTTATATTCCTACTACTTTTTTAATAGATAAAAAATGTAAAATTATTGAAAAAATACAGGGCGGTCGTACAAAAGATGAATTTAAAAAATCTTTAGATAATTTAATTGGTACAAAAAAATAAAATATCTACTTTGTAAAATTTAATATATTTTTAGTATTTATAAAAAAAACTTATATGAAAAATAATTTTTATAATAGAACATTGTTTAGTTTATTTTTATTATTATTAGCATCTTTTTCTTTTATTGGATGCAATAGTAATAAGAATGCATCTAATAAAGAAGACCAGACGAATACTGTTTCGGTTTCAAATAAAGTTACTTCTGTAAAAATGAATGATACAGTAAAGGTATCACCAGTTACATATAAAGTTAAAGATGAAAAGATTAAAGTAAATACATCTACTATTAAAGCTGAATTGCCAAAAGATGAAATTACAGCTGCTAAAACAACAGATATAACTATAAATAATATTAGCAAAATATCTTATAATTATTCTGGAAAAACCTATTTAGTTAATAATTTTATTGGTGGAGAAACTGGTTTTTACGCTGATTTTTCATTTAATGATGCAAATGGTGCAAGAAAATTATCAGATTATATTAAAGATAAGTATGTTTTGCTTAATTTTTGGGGAACTTGGTGTCCACCATGTCGTGCTGAAATACCTGCTATAATAAAAATGCAAAAAGAGTTTTATAATAAAGATTTACGAGTGATTGGTATTGCGATGGAACGAGGTACTGAAAAAGAAAATATAGCAAATTTAGAAGATTTTGTAAAAAAACAAGATATAAATTATGTTAATTTTGTTATGTCTAATGAAATAAAAACAAGATTTAAAAAATATTATGGCGGTTTAAGTGCTGTACCTACTACTTTCTTAATAGATAAAACTGGTAAAATTAAGAAAACAATTGTAGGTGGGCAATCGGAGGAAGAGTTTAGAAGTCTATTACAGGATTTAATAAAAGAATAATTCAGTTTATTTTTTTGTTTTATTTCAATATATTATATAGCTTATGAATTATTTTAACTCAAAATATTTTATCAATAATATTTATGTAATACAAAAAGTAATACAGGATTCTAAAGATAAAATGGCGGATTTTGAGTTTATAAATGATTTAAATGAAACAGAAAGTTTATTGAATATTATTAATAATAAATATGTTTTATTAGATTTTTGGGCTACTTGGTGTCTTCCCTGCCGTAATGCAGTGAAAGATTTAGTTTTTTTACAAGAATTTTATAAATCAAATTTACTTATCTTAGGCGTTGCCTTAGAGAGAGGGCAGCTATCACAAAAAATACAAAGATTACAACGTTTTCTTTTTAACAAATCAATTAATTATGTAAATTTTATAATATCTGATGAATTAAAACCTAAATTGAAATCTTGTTATTATGGTATAGAGTATTTACCACTTACAATATTGGTAAATCCAGAAAAAGAGATTATATATAAAAAAGAGGGTGGTGACAATTTTTTATTTGAAATAAAAAATACACTAGATAAACATATAAATAATAAAAAATAGTATAAGATAAATAGCAATGACGATATTACCTAATTTAAATACAGAAGGTATAAAGTACGTAGGTTCTAAGCTAAGATTGATTCCCTATATATATGATATTATAAAAGAATTGCCAGTTGTTAATGTATTAGATGGATTTAGTGGTACAACACGTGTCTCTCAAATGCTTGCCAATAATGGATATAAAGTATTTTCAAATGATATTTCGGAATGGTCTAATGTATTTGCAAAAGCATATTTATTGCATAATAATACTTTAAAGTATTACAATGATTTATTAGATCATTTAAATCAGATAAAAGGATATAAAGGATGGTTTACAGAACATTATGGTGGTGATGAAAATAGTAAAGGGAAAAAACCTTTTCAAATAAAGAACACTATGAAGTTGGATGGAATCAGAGATGAAATTGATAATTTAAATTTATCTGATATTGATAAGTCAGTTGCTCTTACCAGTCTTATTTTGGCAATGGATTGTGTTGATAATACTCTTGGTCATTATTGTTCTTATTTATCTGGTTGGTCAAAACGTTCATATAATAATATAGAATTAAAAATTCCGAAATTATGTTCTAAATCAAGAAAACATATTGTTTATAAAGAAGATATTTTCAATATTATTAATAAAAATTATTATGATTTAGTGTATTTTGATCCACCTTATGGTTCTAATAATGATAAAATGCCTTCAAGTAGAGTGCGCTATAATTCATATTATCATATTTGGACTTCAATTATACTAAATGATAAACCATCTGTGTTTGGTAATGCTAATAGAAGAATGGATACTAAGGATGGGCTTGCAGATTCCGTTTTTGAGGACTATAGGAAAAATAATGATGGCAATTTCTTTGTATTAGATAGTATAAAAAGTTTAATTCATAATACAAATGCTCACTATATTTTATTATCTTATAGTTCAAGTGGTAGAGTTACAAAAGATGATTTGTTATTAATATTAAATAAAGAAGGTAAGTTGTTACAAAATAAAGAAATTGACTATAGAACAAATGTTATGGGGGGACAGCGTTGGACTAATGAATGGATTAATAGTACAAATCGTACGAATGAGTATCTTTTTTTATTAGAAAAATAGATACTATTAAATTATATTAGAAAATAAATATATTTATAATACTTAATTATGCAAAAAGTTTTTTTTATTTTTTCTTTGTTCTTTATAATTAATTATGTTAATTATTCACAGATGATTACTCCCTATAATTTAGATTTTGAAGAATCATATTCAAATAAAATAATAGGTTGGGAACTTAATAAGAAATCTATTGAAAATGGATATGAAATATCTATTTCTTCTGAACAAGCTTATAGTGGAAATAAGTGTCTACAATTAGAACATAATCCTAATAAGGCAGAAAGTTATGCGATTTTTTCACAACGTATAGATGCTTCTGTATATAAAAATAAAAAAGTTAGATTTTCTGCAATGATAAAAGGTACGCAGTCTGTTGGACCAAAGGTTTTTATAAATGTTAAAAATAAAGAATTAAAAGTTGATGGTATTGTTTCTAACGATGAAGTTTTCATGTTATCTAATGATTGGGTACAGCTTTCTGTAGAATTTGAGATTGGCAATGATATTCAGGAAATAATGTATGGGATATTATATGAATATAAACCGACTATATTTATTGATGCATGTAAGTTTAACATAATTACTGAACAAGATGAAAATTTCTATGAAAAACCTTGTAAATTACAAGAAATAGAAAAAAAATATCTAGTAAACTTTGCAAATAGTTATGGATATATAAAATATTTTTGTGCTAATAAATCTATTACTGAAGCTAATTGGACTGATGTTATATTGGCTGGCATTAATACTTCAAAATCTATTACAACAGTTGATGTCATTTTAGATTCCTTAAATAATTTTTGGAAACAATTAGTTCCACAAGTTCGTTTTTCTACAACTCCTTTATCAAAATCTGATTTTCCTACGTTAAAAGATAATAAACATTTACTTGCAAATATTTATTATGGTATTCCATCTAATATATGTGATAATTATCTAACACAAAATCAAATTGTTGATATAAATGGTACTCTTAAGGATAAAAATGGCGTTGTTGTTCAATACATAAATAATATAAAAAAATATCAAGGTAAAGAGATAGGTGTTTCTGCTAAGATTAAGGTTAAAAGTTTTTATAATAAAGCTTATGCTAATTTATCATTGCGTTTCGAAAATGAGATGGGTAATTTTATAGATTACAAAGTTAGTGATTCTATATATGTTGATAAATGGAAACAATGTGATGTCGTTTGCAATATTCCTAATAACACAACAAGAATTGCAGTTATATTGTCTTTTAATGGATATGGTGAAGCATATTTTGATGATGTATCTGCGTTAATCCATGATGAGAAAGAATACGCTGAAATTTTAAAATTGAATAATAGAGATTTTGAAGATTATCTATCTTTTAATAATGAAAATTGGTTAATTGCAAATGAAACTATATATGGTGGATATAATGTTTACTATTCTGATGATGAACATTATTCAGGAAAAACATCTTTAATAATTTATAATGATAAAGAAGAAATTCCAAATGTTCCAAAATATGATGATATAGTGTGTGAAAAAATATCTAATGAAAATTATATTTGTATGCCTCTTGTTGTGCAAGCAGAAGCTAAAGAGATTAAAGAAAATGATATATTCAAGATGGATTATATCACTTACCCTTTGACTGTAAATGTTAAATTAAAAACTCAAAAAAATGAGAATTTTAGTTTAAGTTGGAAAGATAGAACCTCAAGGCTTGCCATGGTGATAGAAACATGGAATTATGTAAAACATTTTTCATTAGGGAATTTTAATCAATCGCATGCTGTAAAATCACATAATAATTTGCAAGATAATAATAATTCATTTTTAGATGAAGAGCTTAGACAGAATCTAAACAATATTTTGATCGCTTCTTTACAGCAAGCTGCTATCTGTGATTCAAAAGAAGATTTTAGAAATATTTTACAAGGAATATTAGATATAACTAATGATGTACGTGCAAGAGTATGGTTTAGTAATGATGATTCTAAATCTTATAGTTTTCCATTTTTATTTGAATTTGTTAATAACAAATTATACGTTGCTTCCAGTGAAATTTTTAATTCGGATACAAATATAGTTAAGCAACTTAGAAATGATAATATCAAGGTAGGTGATGAAATTGTAAAAATAAATGGAATTCCTATATATCAGTTTTTTGTGGATATGAAGAAAATACAATCTAATAATGAAAGTTGGAAAGGATTACGAGAATTAATGAATTTTAGATTAGGAAAAGCAAATAGCGAGGAATTATTTACTATAAAACGTGATAATAATCTTTTTGATGTGATAGTAAAGAGAAATGTAGAAGCTAATATGATTAGTAGTTATTATATTCCAGAGATTTCAATATTAAGTAAGGATATAATATATATGAATCTTTGTTATTTAGATGATAAATCCATAAGAAGTTTTTATGATAGTTTAAAGCAATACAACAAATTTATATTTGATTTACGTGGAAATATTGGTGTATCGGAGTCATTCTTATCTTTATTATTACAGGAATCTATACCATTACAGACTTCTACATGGAGTATTCCAACATTTACTAAACCTGATAAAGAAGGAATTGTTTTTTATAAACAGGGGAAGAGTTATGCTCCAATGTCTAATACATTAAATGGAGAATTTGTTTTTCTTACGGATTGGCATACAGGTACAAGTAGTGAAGGTTTTGTTTCAACGGTAAAAAAATATAAATTAGGTAAGGTTATGGGTCAAAATACGCAGGGTGGTATGTTATATTCTGTATCCATTCGTTTGAATGAAGAGTTTTGTATTTCTTTAGGCACTGCTTTTAGTTATGATTCTAATGGACATAATATTTACAATGCTCCAATTTCTCCTGATATTTTAGTTAAGACAAGTATATCGGATATAAAAAATAATAAAGATGCGATTTTAGAAACTGCAATAAATTATTTAAATAAATATAAACATAATTCAAAAAATAAAAAATAATTTATTATTTTTGAAAAACAAATAATACTATTAATAAAAATAAATAAGAAATGAATGTCCTTTTTAAAAATATACGATTAATAAGTCCATTGCAAAATATAGATAAACATGTTAATTTACATATTTTAGATGGCATAATATTAAATTGTGATTCTAATGAAGTTCACATTGATTCTAATACGCAAGTTATTCCTGCAGATGATTTAATAGCAGCTCCTGGTTTTATAGATATGCATGTTCATTTACGTGATCCTGGTTTTACAAACAAGGAAACGATAATAACAGGTGCTGAAGCTGCGGCTAATGGTGGTTTTACAGAAATTGTTTGTATGCCAAATACTTCTCCAGCTATAGATTCTATACCAGTTATGGATTATATAAACAATAAAAGTAAAAACTTACCTGTTACAGTAAAAATATCTTGTAGTATTACACAAGGACGTGAAGGTAAAAATTTGACATCGATGCTTGCATTGCATGAAGCTGGTGCTGTTTTCTTTACAGATGATGGTAGTTGTGTAAGAGAAGCTGAAGTAATGAAGAGAGCCTTTGATTATGTTGCTCCTAAAGATTTATTATTATCTCAACATTGTGAGGAACATTCATTAACAACTAATTTTTCAATGAATGAGGGTGAAATTTCTTTAAGGTTAGGATTAAAAGGATATCCTTATATTGCAGAGGAAATCATAATAGAGCGAGATATAAAATTGGCAAAATATGCTGGTAATAGACGATATCATGTACAACATGTATCTACAGCTGGTGCGGTTGATATAATAAAAAAAGCAAAAGAAGAAGGATTGCGTATATCTTGTGAAGTTACACCTCATCATTTATGGTTTACAGAAGATGAACTTCAAAATTATGATTCTAATTATAAAATGAATCCTCCGTTACGTAAACAATCTGATGTTGATGCTTTGGTAAATGGAATAAAAGATGGTACTATTGATTGTATCGCAAGTGATCATGCTCCTCATTCTTTATATGATTGTGATGTTGAATTTGAAAATGTACCAAATGGAGTTATTGGTTTAGAAACAGAATTAGGTGCAATTCTTACTAAGCTATATCATCAACAAGGTATTAGTTTATCTAAAATTATAGAATTAATTTCAATAAATCCAAGGAAGATAATGGCACTGCCGCAAATAATATTTGAAAAAGGCAATAAGGCTAATATTTCTATATTTTCACCTGATGAAGAATGGCAGGTAAATGTAAATAAATTTAAATCTAAAGCTGTTAATACTCCATTTAATGATAAAACATTTTTGGGTA
>JAFRQN010000192.1 GCA_017428585.1 Bacteroidota bacterium
CTCACACAGAAGCACCAACTCCAGGTTCAGTAATTCTTGCAGGCGTATTATTAAAAATGGGTACTTATGGACTTGTTAGATTTAACTTAGATTTATTCCCAATTCCATCGGTAACATACGCTTCATTAATTGGTACATTCGCAGTAATTGGAATTATATATGGTGCATTATGTGCCATGGTGCAAACCGACATAAAGAAATTAGTTGCCTATTCTTCTATAAGCCATTTAGGATTTGTAGTTTTAGGAATTTTCTCTATGACAGTTGAAGGTATACAAGGTGCTATAATACAAATGGTAAATCATGGATTATCAACAGGCATGCTTTTCATTTGTGTTGGCTGCTTATATGAAAGACGTCATACAAGAGAAATATCAGAATACGGCGGTATTGCAAAAGTAATGCCTAACTTTGCTGTATTTTTTGCACTTGCTATGTTTGCATCTATTGGTCTTCCAGGCTTAAATGGTTTCGTTGGCGAATATGCAACATTAATCGGTGCTTTTATTTCTCCTATATATGATAATATAGCACTTGCTATTGTTGCAACAACAGGTGTTATTTTTGCTGCAGTATATCTATTATGGATGTGGCAAAGAGTAATGTTTGGAACTGTAGATAATCCTAAAAATAAAGAATTAAAAGATATCAATAAACGTGAATGGGCAATGTTTGTATCCATCATAATATTTATCGTATGGATAGGATTACACCCTACTACATTTATGAATAAATCCGAAAGTTATTCAAAACAATTAGCTGCCAAAATTGAATTAGTAAAATCTGGTCAACAAAATTATTCTCTGCCAGACAATAATCAATTAAATAAATAAGTTATTTTATACGTAATATGAAAAAGATTTCAATTATATATTTATTCGCTGTTATATTCTCCATTGTATTTAGTTCCTGTACAAGCACAGAAGAAGAAGCTATAGTATTGGATATACAAAAAATGCGGGAAGATTATGTAAGCGGATATGATTGGTTTAGTTTTGAATATGAAGATTATACTATAAAATCAGCTTATTTGGAAGATTTAAAAAATAACTATGATAACAGCATTCATAGTTTTTTAATCTATTCTAAACCAAGCTGCAGCTGCGGACCAGAATATAGAAAAACTGCACAATTTATAAAAGTTCTTGATTCTATTGGTGTAGAAACAAATAATATACAATTATATTCTGTTGGCAATAACAACTATTCTCACCCATATAAAGACAAGATTACATTAAATAATATTCCTGCTTTTATTGTACTAAAAAATAATGTTCCAGTATATTCTATAAACGATACAATAATACAATACAATAATGCGCGTTTTATAGAAGATTGTTTATTAGATGCTTTAAAAAAATAAGGATTAAAAAATGAGTTTATCTGAAAATATAAAGGAATTATATCAAGAAGTAATTTTAGATCACAACAAACAACCACGTAATTTTGGCGAAATCGAAAATTGCACAAACAAGGCTTCTGGATTTAATCAATTATGCGGTGATAAAATAGATTTATATTTAATTATAAAAGACAATATTATACAAGAAGTAAAATTTAATGGAAAAGGATGTGCTATTTCAAAAGCATCCGCTTCTATAATGACTACCATTCTAAAAGGAAAAACAACAGATGAAGCAAGAGCATTATTTGAAGAATTTCATAATATTGTAACTTCACCTACTGATGAAGATTTCGATGAAATAGAATTAGGAAAACTTGCTGTTTTTGCTGGAGTTCGTGAATTTCCTGCTCGTGTAAAATGTGCAAGCCTTGCTTGGCATACATTAATGAATGCTTTAGATAATAACAACAATAGTAATAATTAATCCTAAACAACTATAAATACAATTTTTACATTTTACATAATATATAATAACAAATGACAATATATATACATATCCCCTTTTGTATAAAGAAATGTAATTATTGTGATTTTTATTCTATATCAACCAAAGATACATCTTTAATAAAAAAATACATAGATGCTGTAAAGAAAGAAATCGTACTTCAAGCAGAAAATCTTAAAAAAAACAATAAAAACCAATCAATTTCCAGTATATTTATTTTGAAATTACAGAATCTATGACAAAGCTTTCTAACGAAGTTATAAAGGATAACATGATTAAGTTTAAGAATAAAAACATAAGCTTTATTATGGACTGTTATGGAAATCAGAATACTAATTTGATTGACCTTGTTGAGTATCCTTTTGCGGTAGTAAAAATTGACAGAAACTTTGCCTGGTATGCTATGGAAAACGAAAAGGCAAAAAAGATTCTGGAAGAGATGATTGTGATGCTAAAGTCTGTAAAGAAAAAGGTTGTTGTTGTGGGAATAGAGACTTCGGAACAGGCGGCGGCTTTTACAAAAATGGGCAGCGATTACCTTCAGGGATTTTATTTTTCGGTGCCGCTGCCAGCAGAAGAGTTTATAGCTTTCTTAAAACGAATGTAATAGCAAAATAGCAAAAGCTTCTGCTCTATTATTGTGAAAG
>JAFRQN010000193.1 GCA_017428585.1 Bacteroidota bacterium
ACAATAATATAATAGAATTTAGAATATTTATATAAAATATGCTGATAATAAAAAAAAACTCCCAAAAGGGAGTTTTTTTATATAATTTATACTTAATTATATAATATTAATAATTTTTCATTTCTTCTTGGAAAAATGCTTTTGGCTGCAAACATGCTGGACATTTTTCTGGAGCGTTTGGTCCTTCATGAACATAACCGCAGTAGCGGCACTGCCATCTTTTTGTGCCTTCTTTTTTGAAAACAGTTTCTGTTTTCACATTTTCCAATAATTTACGATAACGAGTTTCATGTTCAGATTCTGCTTTAGCTATCATATTGAATGCAGCTGCTATAGCTGGAAAACCTTCTTCTTTTGCTATTTTTGCAAATTCTGGATATAATTCTGCCCATTCTTCATGTTCGCCATTAGCTGATGCTTCCAAGTTTTCTGCTGTAGTACCTACTTTACCAGCAGGATAACCAGCAGTAATTTCTACCATACCGCCTTCAAGAAAACCAAAGAAACGTCTTGCATGTGCTCTTTCATGCAATGCTGTTTCTTCAAAAATAGAAGCTATTTGTTCATAGCCTTCTTCTCTTGCTTTTATAGCAAATAATTCATAACGATTTCTTGCTTGAGATTCGCCAGCAAATGCTTTTAATAAATTTTGTTCTGTTTTTGTTCCTTTTAAACTCATTTTCCAGTACTCCTATTTAATTATAAAATTAATTTATTTCATTTTACTTCTTTTTCTTTCTGTGCTGTCTAAAATTATTTTTCTTAATCTTAAAGATTTAGGTGTTACTTCAAGATATTCGTCTTCAGCCAAGTACTCCATACACTCTTCTAAAGAGAATTTACGTGCTGGAATAATCATAGCTTTATCATCAGATCCTGCTGCTCTGATATTTGTTAATTGTTTTCCTTTGACTACATTTACTCCAATATCTTCCGGCTTGCTGTTCTCGCCTATTATCTGACCATTGTACACTTGTTCATTTGGTTCTATAAAGAAGACTCCTCTATCCTGAAGTTTATCTATGGAATAAGCGGTAGCCATTCCTGTTTCAACAGCAATAATAGATCCTGTTTTTCTTGTAGGAATATCGCCCCGCCATGGTGCAAATTCCTTAAATCTATGAGTCATTATTGCCTCACCTTGAGATACTGTAAGAATATTATTTCTCAATCCTATTATACCTCTTGAAGGAATATCAAATTCAATTTGGCTTCTATCGCCTTTTGGTTCTATAGAAACTATTTCTGCTTTTCTTGCAGATGCCTGCTCTATCACCTTGCCGCATAATTCTTCAGGAACTACTATTGTAAGTTGTTCGATTGGCTCGCATATTTGACCATCTATCTCTTTAGTTATAACTTTTGGCTGACCTACTTGAAGCTCATATCCTTCTCTTCTCATTGTCTCTATCAAAATAGATAAATGCAAAACGCCGCGTCCATAAACAGTAAATGAATCAGGAGAATCAGTCGGTTCTACACGCAAAGCCAAGTTCTTCTCTGTTTCTTTATAAAGACGTTCTTTCAAATGTCTTGAGGTTACATATTTACCCTCTTTTCCAAAGAATGGAGAGTTGTTTATAGTAAACAGCATACACATCGTCGGCTCATCTACAGCAACAGGAGTCAAAGCCTCAGGATTTTCATAATCTGCAATCGTATCTCCTATATCAAAATTTTCAGGACCTAATACTGCACAAATTTCACCTGCATTGATTTGATATTTAACTCGTTCTTTGCCCAAACCTTCAAATATATATAATTCCTTAACTTTGGAATGAATAATTTCTTTGTTTTTCTTTACCAGAGAAATATTTTGCCCAGCTATTAATGAACCTCTGCTTAAACGACCAACTGCAATACGTCCAACAAATGAAGAATAGTCAACTGAAGTAATCATTAACTGTGTTGTTCCTTCTGGAAATACAGGCGGCTTAAAATAATCCAATATCGTATCTAATAAATACAATATATTATCTGTAGGCTTTCTCCAATCAGGCGACATCCAGCCTTGCTTAGATGAACCATATACTACAGGATAATCGAGCTGTTCATCTGTTGCACCAAGATTAAACATTAACTCAAAGATAGCATCATTCGTTGCTTCTGGATCGCAATTCGGCTTATCAACTTTATTTATCACTACTATTGGCTTTAAGTTCAATTCCAATGCTTTTTGAAGCACAAAACGTGTTTGAGGCATTGGTCCTTCAAAAGCATCTACCAACAATAAAACACCGTCTGCCATATTCAATACACGTTCTACCTCGCCGCCAAAATCAGAGTGCCCTGGAGTATCAATAATATTTATTTTGGTATTTTTATATCTTACAGAGACATTTTTGGATAATATAGTTATGCCTCTTTCTCTTTCCAAATCATTGTTGTCTAATATTAAATTCCCTAAATCTTGATTAGTTCTGAATAAATTAGTTTGATACAATATTCTATCTACAAGCGTAGTTTTGCCATGATCTACATGAGCTATAATTGCTATATTTCTTATTTCCATCTATATTGTTTATTTATTTTTGTTATTTATTAATTATAATATTGCTTTTTGCTTTTTTATTTAAATTTAAAAATAAGAATTTTTAATGAAAAATTTATACTTTTTATTATTTTTTCATGTAACAATTTATTGCTTTTGACAATTTTAAAACTAAAAAAAGCAGTTTTAATAACTGCTCTTTTTAATATAATCTAATAAATATTATTCTTTTATAAAATTGAAAATGCTGTCTTTTATTTTTAATGAATATGTACCTGCAGATAGATTTTCAACATTTATTATATTGGAATTATTTATATCTTTTATAATCAATTTTCCGCTTAAATCATATATTTCATATTCTTCTCCTAATAAATTACTGTTATTTATATGAAGAATATTTGTTGCAGGATTTGGATAAACTGATAATTTAGTATTTTCTTCTATTCCTTCGTTATCAGCATTTTTTATGCTTATTTCATCTATCCATAGCACATCCCCATCTGAACCTGGAATACAGCCAATTCTTATAATAAAATTTTCTTTTACATAATCATATAAATTGATTTGAACATATTTATATTGACTTGATGTTGGTATAAATATCTCTGTATTTTTTTCCCAAGGATACTCCTCGCAAGTTATCTCTGAAATTCTTTGCCATGATTGCCCCCAATCTTTAGATATTTCAGTTATAATTTTTGGTGCTGTACCTTTGAATATCTCTAAACCATAACAATATGAATAATAATATGTTAATACTTTATTAGGATTATCTTTACAATCTATTTCTCCAAACATTATATAGCCGGGTTTATCTGCTACATGAAATGGTTTTGATAATAGAAACATAACTGCTCCTCTTGTATTTTTTGCCCCGCAAGATTGAATATTATAACCTAAATCAGATGGTTTTCGAACAGCGAAATAAGAATTAAATGATTTATCTAAAAAAGTATGTACAGGAATAGTATTAGTTAAAGTACTTAATGAACTTTCAAAAGAAATTTCTGTCTCACTAAAAGAAGTATCCAATAAACATATTTTAGAAATATCAGATGTATTGTCTGTTGTATCAACATCTAAAAGTAATACATCATAACTATAAGCATTGGAAACAAATGCATGAGATATATAATTAGAAGCAGTGTTAAAAGCATCCCAAGTTATTTCTGGATATTCAAATATAAAAGATTCGCCTTTTTTTAATATGTCATAATATTTATTTGATTTTGAAATAATAGTATCATATATTTTTTTTGTATGTGCATTATAAATATAATCAAAGTATAATGTATCTTGAATATTTGATAAAGTATACTCCATATCAAATTTTGTTACTGGCAAATCAGAATTATTTGTTACTTTAATTTTTGGATGAATAGGTTCAAATTTAAGAGTATTATGATAATCAGTAACATCTTCTACTTTTAAATCTGTTCGAATAGATTTTGGAATCTCTACTGCTGATTTATAACCTGTATATATATTAGATTTACTTTCTGAAATAAATGCAACAACCTCTAAATTGGTATGACAAAATCTATTAAGTGATTTTAACTCAAGAGGAACATTTCTTATAGAATCTGGTAGAAGCAATCTATATTTTCTACATTCATAACTTCCCTTTTTTGTGTTTGTTATTGGTTCTCCAAAAGCTCCATCATTTGATAGTACTTTTCGTAAAACATGATTATGCCGATATAAAGAATCGTTGACTACATATTCTGGATAATATTTTTTACCGCCATCTTGATGACCTACTATTTCATTTTGAAGCAGCATGACTGTTAAATAATTTTCAGATGCTGGTGAATCAGATGTATAATAATACTCTACTTCAACAATAAGCTCTCGTGTTGTAAAATTAATATCTGTCTTAACATAAATATTTACAATAGAAGGCTGATTCATAATATCTACTGCTGTACTTTCCCATTCATCAGAAAATATTGACCATGGTTCCGTAGATCTATTGATAGCCCCATCTGGTTCTTCTGTTATATATATATATAATCTCGAATTTGAATAAATAAGATCGCCTTCTTCTGTTCTAAAATCAAACTGTTCTGGATATATATGATTAGACCTTATACCTGAATGATTATTGATAATTATAAATTTGTCTGGATATAATTTTAATAATTCATCTGCAATTTTATATCCTTTTGTACAACCTGAACAATGTATACCTGTAAAATGTTCTAATACAGCAGTACGATTTTGAACTTCCGTACTTACCCATTTTGGTGTTTGTGCAGATAATGAACCTATAATTAGAAATGATGTTAATAATAAATAGATAAAGTTACTTTTTTTCATATAATAATATCCAATTTTAACATAATTTATTATTTTAAAAATACAAAAAAATTATATAACAAAAAATATTTTAAAACAAAAAAGAGCAGATAAACTGCTCTTTTTATAATACTATTTATATTTATTTAATTATTAATCAATATAAATCTATCTATTTTATTCATATCTTTCAAAATATCAATTTTATAGCCGCTAAATATATTTTTTATATCCTGCGCTTGATTGCAGCCAATTTCAAAAAACAGCTTTATCTTATTGCAGTCAAACAATTTAATTTTATTGTATATTAACTTATAAAAATACAACCCATCTCCTCCATCGGTCAAAGCACTTTTAGGCTCAAAAAACAATTCAGGTTCTAATTCTTCATAATCTTTCATGGATATATACGGAGGATTGGAAACTATTACATCTATATTGTTCGGAATAATATATTCTTCCAAACTGGCATTAACGAAATGTACATTATTAATAGATAATTTGGATTTGTTAAATTCAGCCGTTTCAACAGCTGCTTTGCTGAAATCGATACCAATAACGCTGGAATTTGACAGCTTGGAAGCCAAAGCCAATGCTATACAGCCAGACCCTGTTCCAATATCCAAAATATTTAATTGATTGCTGTCTTTTAATTTTTCAACAACAATACTGACCAATTCTTCTGTTTCAGGACGAGGTATAAGAACATTCTTATTAACATTAATATCAAGGCCATAAAAATTTACATTCTCTTCTATATACTGCAAAGGTTCTCTTTTTGCTCGGCGGGTTATATAAGATAAAAACAATTCCCTATTAGTTTCTTTTAACTCTCTTTTCTTCCATTCGCTTAACAATGCAAATCTATTGACATTCAATACCTTGCACATAAGCAGTTCAGAATTGTAAAGTGAATTTTCAACACCATTTTTTGCCAATATATCAGCACCGCTCTTTACTGCATCAGCTGTCAACATAAATCTATTTCCAAACTAAATTTCCAGACATGATATTCCATGATACATAAACTTCTTCTCCTATTTCAAAAAAAGAAGATATTTGTGTATTTTTTCCAGCTTCCAAAAACTTATAATTAGGTTCAGCAACCATTATTATTCTTCCGCCGTCAAGTTCTATGAAATACTCTAAAAATTCGCCTCTGTAGTCTTTTTGGACAAGTTTGCCGCGCAGTGAATTAATATAAAGATCAGTATTATTTTCATAACTTATGTTAATTCGACTTGGACGTAGAGAAAAAAACAAATCATCACCTACCTTAAATTCTTCAGTAGTCAAAAATCTTATACTAAACTTGTTGTCCAACTCAATAATATAATGTCCTTCTTCTATAGATTTTACTTTAGCATTGAATAAATTGGTATCACTAACATAATTAGCAACAAAATAAGTCTTTGGACTTTCATATATAACAGATGCGGCATCAGTCTGAAGTATAGAGCCACGATATAAAATAGAGATTCTATCCGACAAAGCAAAAGCATTGTCAATATCATCTGTGATATATATCATGATATTGCCAAGCCTCTGATGAAGCTGCTTTAACTCATACCTCATTTTCATTCTGTCTTGTCTTGGAAGCAGTTTAAGAGAATCATCCAATAACAATACCTGAGGATTGCATATCAAAGTACGTCCCAAAGTTACTTTATATTTAATCAACGGTTCAAGAGAATTAACATTTGACTTTTCATATTTTTCCAAATTGAAAAATTCTATTGTTTCCCTAACTATGCGTTCTTTTTCCTTAGACCCAATATTTTTGAAATTTAATCCATACTCTATATTTTTATAAAGACTTAAATGAGGAAATAATGCAAAAGAATTGAATACTGTATTGACATTACGCTTAAAAGCAGGCTGTTTTAATATATTTTCTCTATTTAAGATAATTTCACCTGAAGTAGGTGCTTCTAAACCAGCAATAATTCTCAACAAAGCAGTTTTTCCAGATCCGCTTGGTCCCAAAAAACAAAAAAATTCGTTGTCTTGTATATCAATATTGATATTGTTAAGAACAACCCTTAATCCATTTTTTTTTGTAAGATTTTTTATCTGCAGCATAATATCCTCATCTTTTATTATTCCAAAACAAAACTTAACAAAATAATTTATTGTGCATTATAAATAAATTCTAATTCATTTTTATCCAATACCCTGCCGCTTATAATATTTTCATATACTTTCATTTTATGGTTCAAATAATCGCTGTATTCTAATTTATTAATGCGTAAATTAGATTTTATAGCATCTATCTTAAAAGGATTTTCTATAATATATTTCATTGCTGAAGCCAATGCTTTTGCACCTTCAGATAAAAACAGCAAGCCATTGCATCCATCTACAATATAATCTGTTATTCCACCTGTATTTGATGCTATAACAGGAATATTTAATGACAAATATTCAGAAATATTGAAAGGATTAGGATCATTCCATATTTTAGGAACAACTATTATGTTATTCGACTGCGTCAGCTTCAATAAATCAGTGTGAGATACAGCAGCTTCATGAAATTCAATATTCTTGCCATTATCTAAACTGGTTAATATATTCTTGTATTCTTCAGAACAATTTGAATATATATCAAAATAAACTCTATCGTCCTGCATCTGCTGAATGGCTTTTGCAAAAATATTTATTCCTTCTCTAACTTCATAATCACCAATATAAATGAAATGAAAACTATTTTCCTTATCTTTATTATTTATGTTCTCATCTATTATACTTTCATTATCATTCAAATTATTCAAAGCCTCTGCTTGAGAAGCTATATGATTTACAACATATATATTTGATGAATTTCCATTCAAAAAATCAGAAAAAATATTTTTTGCGTGGCTGGAACCTACAAAAATATAATCTAATGTTTCAGACAATAATTCTTTAGCAGCTTCAATTCTTTTTTCATAATCCTGTTTTAGAGCCATAAATCTTTTAGGAAGTATAGAATTATTAAAGAAATTTGTATCACTCCATTTCTTATCCTCATTAAACATATATATTTGAGGATCAATCAGGTAATAATTGAATGGTTCATAAATTGTAGGAATATTATGAGCTTTGGCTATTTTTGCAATTTCAAAAGACAACCCGTTAAAGCTATAGAACACAATTAAATCCGCCTGCGATTTATTAATGGCATATTCAAAAAGCTCTGCAATATGTTCATTTTTAATCTCCCTTAATGGATTATCTATATCCAAATATAGGTTTTCTCTATTATATATTCCCAATAACTTCACAGCTTCATCTTCAGAATACTCCATAAAATAATCGTTATGATTGGTTTCATGTTCTCCTGCTGCATAAAAAACTGTAACATCATAACCTTGTTTTGCAAGATCCTTTATAATGCTTTTCTGATATTTTATTTCCACTGATGCATTGTTGTTCCAATCATACATAGCAAATAAAATACGAGGCTTCTTGGATAAGCTCAGCGATGAATTGTCTATTTCCTTAATATCTTTAACAATTATAGGAACTTGCAAGGTATTATCACCATCTTGAGCTTGTTCACGAGACAACAACCTGAAAGCAGCTTCATTATCCCGCTCAATTTCTTCTAACAAATCAGCTACTGCTTCATCTTCTGAAACAGAATCGCTTTTATCCGATTGGAAAATACTATTGTCAAAATTTCTTACAACATCATCCAAAGACAAGGAAATTAATTTATTATCCTTATTTTCATTATCATCATCTTTATTGTTCTCTATATTTCCAAAAATCTCATCAAGCAAATTATCACGTTCAGTCGAAGATAATTCTACAGAAGAAAATTCGTTAAACGTTTCAATCAACTTGTTTAACTCTTCAAACCTATTTATGCTTTGCAATAAAGTACATATATAAAAAAATGTTTCCTTCGGATTATACAACAGCAGAAAGATTTTATTTGCAATATTATAATCATTTTCAAAAGCAAATGCTAAATACAAAAAAGCATACAGATTATCAGCATCCTCAGCTTCACAATCATATATTTTTTCTCTTATTATATTTTTTAATTCAGTTAAATTATTGCTAAACAGTAATTGCTTTAATTGGTCTTCCATAGAAATCTATATATTATGTTGTAATTAATAAAATAGAATTTTAATTATTTATTGTATTATAAAAAATAATTTATTCCATACATTGCTCTTTTGCATTTTTTATCATAAAATGCAACCTGTTATGTACATTTACATCGCTTACGCCAGAATCAAAATCAAGAAACAGCAAATTCATTCCATCAAAAACTTCTCTTATTTTCTTTTCTACACCTTTGGAAATAATATGATTTGCAATACAGCCAAATGGTTGAAGGCTTACTACATTTTTAACGCCTTGTTTAGCAAAATGAGAAATCTCTGCTGGAATCAACCAGCCTTCTCCAAATTGAGCAGCCAAAGTAATAACTTTCTTTGCCTCCTCCGCTTCTTCGTCAATATCTCCAAATGGCTGCCAAAGTACATATTTGTTTGCTATATTGTCAATCTTATTAATTATTCTGTCAATCAACTCTTTAATCATTTTAGCTAAGAAATTCCATTTGCCTTTCTCTTTTATATTATTATGAATATTAACACGGTTATTGACAAACCATTGAATAAAGAAACTTAATAAAGGAGGAACAACAACTTCAATATTTTGTTCAATCAGCCAGTCTACAATATGTTTATGTCCTATTTTATTATACTTAACGTATATCTCACCAACAATTCCAATCTTAGGCGCCTTTTTGGATTTATCTACAATGCTGTTAAAATCATTTACAGCTTGAGACAATAAATCTAACAATCCCTTAACATCTTTTTGCTGTACTTTTTCTAAACTTTCCTGAATATACTTATCCCTTAATTTCAGTGCAGCGCCTGGCTCTTTTTCATGAGCCACAGCAGAATAATAAAATTTGGAAATAGTATCAGCATATAGCAATGTATAAATAGCTATTCTAATATTGGATTTATATTTTAACTTAAATGCCTGTTGATCATACAATCCAGAAGAAAAAGCAATGGATATTACTGGAATATCTTGATAACCAGCATCAATCAATGCTTTCTTTATAAGCATGATATAATTACTTGCACGACACTGCCCGCCTGTCTGCGTCATACCAATAACAATATCTCTTAAATCGTATTGTCCAGAATTCAACGCTTTAATAATATCACCGATTACCAACGTAGCAGGATAACAAATTTCATTGTTTGCGTATCTTAAACCAAACTCTATAGATTTTTCGTCACTTGGAGGAAGATTTACTAATTTATATCCCATTAGATTAAATAATGTCGGAATAAATGGAGAATACATATCAGCAAAATAAGGCACCAAAATAGTCTTTAATTTATCGCTTTCTTCGTAAGCAGGAAGTTTCTTTACTGGCTCCATTTCAGATTGTCTATCTTGATAACTTATTGTCTCCAAGAAAGAACGAACACGCAGACGCAAAGAACCTATATTTGATACATCATCTACCTTTAATATAGTCAATGCTTTATGTGCTCTTTTTAGTATAGCAGATACCTCATCTAAAATAAACGCATCAGGGCCGCATCCAAAAGATGTTATTTCTATAAAATGAATATTATCCTTGCTTGCTGCAACATATTGAGCAGCACGCATAATCCTGTTTGTATATGTCCATTGAGATACAGTATTTAAATCACTGAAACTGCTGTAATCGTCCATTCTTATATAATCATCGCTGATAACATCAACATCAAAATCAACAATCATATCCGTTAATTTATGTTGGATTAGCTGATCTGTATGATAAGGACGGCCAGCTACTAAAATAACCGTTCTATTGCTGTGTTTTGCATTATTTAAGATACGTTCACAGTTTTTCTTTAGACTCTGCTTGTATTCGCTAAAAATTTCTAATGCTTTGTCAAAAGCATTAGAAAATATCTTCTTTTGAACTCCAAGTTCTTTCAAGTAATTATAACAGCTTTTCTTTAGCAAATCAATATTATCAAAATTAATAACAGGATTATCAATAGGTATTCCATATTTTTTATCTGTCATCATGGAACTCTTAAGCACTTCACCGTATCCAGTAACAACTGGACAATTAAAGCTGTTTACTACTTTAGGATGTTCTTTTACCTCATAAACAACAAAAGGATAGAAAATTCTATCAACACCCTTGTCCAATAATTCATGAACATGTCCGTGTACCAATTTAGCAGGAAAACAAATATTGTCAGACATTATGGATGCTATTCCACGCTCATACTGCTTAAATGTAGAATTTGAAGATAATTCTACATTAATACCGCAATTATAAAACAACTCACTCCAAAATGGAAAATTTTCATACATATTTAGAGCTCTTGGAATGCCTATAGTCATTTTGCCTTCCAATTTTTTTCGTTTTGTAAACTGCGACAATAAATTTAATTTAAATGCATAATGATTTTCGCCTCTGCCCCGCGTACTGCCTCGATTAGTATAAATTTTCTCACACTTATTGCCAGTAATAAAGAATGCACCATCCTCAAATGCCATTCTGCTGATAAGACATTGATTTTCACAACCTTTGCAGAAAAACTGTTTTGTTGTATATTTTTTAAGTACAGGCAAAGATTTAAATTCATCTTTGTCTTGTTCTATATTATTTTCTTGAATATTATCAGAATTTTCGGATAGATCATTTTCAGTTACAACGTCAGTCTTTGTTTCCTTAATTTCTATAAACGTATTTTGATATTGTAATTTAGCATATATAGCAGCTCCAAAAGCACCCATCAATTCAGGAATATTGGTAAAGATAACATTTTTTCCTGTCAGTTTTTCCAATGCCCTTACTATTGAACGATTGCGGAAAGTACCACCTTGTACTATTATATGTTCACCTAATTCCTTGACGTCTTTTATTTTCAATACTTTATAGAGACAATTCTTAATGACTGAATATGACAATCCTGCTGCAATATCAGCTATCTCCGTTCCTTCTCTTAAAAACTGCTTTACCTTGGAATTCATAAACACAGTACAACGAGTACCTAAGTCACAAGGCTTTTCAGCCAAAGCAGCCAGTTCGGCAAAATCATTGACACTGTAATTCAGTGTATTGGCGAATCCTTCTATAAAAGATCCACATCCAGAAGAACAAGCCTCATTTATTTCTAATCTGTTTATACCGCCATTCGTAACAAAAATAGCTTTCATGTCTTGACCGCCAATATCAAGTACAAAGGACACTTCAGGATCAAATTTTTTTGCAGCAGTATAATGTGCTATCATTTCAACAATTCCATAATCCAAACTATATGCAGCCTTTACAAGATCTTCTCCATATCCTGTTACAGCACTACGTTTTATATTTATCTTCTTATTATGTTCTTTTAATCTATTGTCTAATATATCTAAGCCATTTTTAATAGCATTCAATGGATCGCCATTATTTTTTGTATAATACGAATAAACGATATTGTCTTGAGAATCCATAACAACTATTTTTGTAGTCGTAGATCCTGAATCTATTCCGATAAAATATATTTCATCTTCACTGATATCATCAATATTACAAAGTTTTATTAAATACTTTTCCTTGTCATGACACCATTCTTTATATTCATGCTCGCTTGAAAACAATGGATTTAATCGTTCAGTCAGCACAATCGGTTTAGAACTTTCATCACAAATTCTTTTCAAAAAATCTGAAATCGTAATGCCGTTATTTTTTATATTTGTTTTATTGGTAAGTGTAGTATCGGAAGCATCTATTGCAAGTGTACATCCCCAAGCAGGAATAAATTGAGCATTGTCTGATAACACATAATCATGCTCATTAATATTTAATCTATTTGCAAATACCTTTTTCAATTCAGAAAGATAAGCAAATGGACCACCACAGAAAAAAATAGGCGTTTCAATATCATGCCCACGAGACAAAGAACTGATTGTCTGCATAGCAACTGCATTAAAAATAGATGCAGCTATATCTTCACGACTAACATTTTTTGCTACTAAATTTTGTATATCTGTTTTTGTAAACACACCGCATCGTGATGCAATAGGATGAATATGAGAATAATTTGAAGCTAATTCATTTAGTTCATTCAACGTAATGCCAAGCAGAGAAGCCATCTGATCTATAAACGCACCAGTACCTCCAGCACAACTACCATTCATTCTAATATCAGGAACTCTGTTTTTGCTGAAGAAAATCATTTTAGCATCTTCACCGCCTATATCAATCAACGTTTTTATCTGTGGATATTTTTGCTTTATTACTTCAGATGCAGCAACAACTTCTTGAACAAATGGGATATCAAACTTTTCGGACATACCAAGACCAGCAGATCCTGTAATAACAGGATAAAATGTAATTTCTCCAAAATTTTGATATACCAAATTAAAAACATCCAAAAATGCCTGCTTTATATCAGCATTATGCCTGCGATAATCAGAAAAAATTATATTCTTCTTATCATCAACTAAAACAATTTTGATAGTAGTTGAACCAATATCAATGCCAATTCGGTAATTATTCATCATATTTATCTTTATTTATATTATTTGCTTGATGGATTTTATATGTATAAATTATTAATATATAGAAATATTATTTTTCTTCAAGTATTCTACAAGATTTCCAACCTTATTCGCTTCACCTTGCTTGCATAACAAAATTGCTTTCTCGGTATTTATTAAAATAATGTCCTCCATACCAATAACTGCAACTGGTTTTTCATCTGATATAACCATGCTATTTTTTGTATCCAATAAAACAATATTTCCTAAAACAGCATTATCTCTCGCATCTTTGTGTACTATTCTAAATACCTCATCCCAGTCATTTAAGTCAGTCCAGCCAAATGTGCCTTCTAATACATAAACATTACTTGCATTTTCCAAAATACCATAATCAATAGAAATTTTGTTCAATGTCTTGTATAATTTTAGTAATTCCTCATCAAATATGCTTTTATCTTCTTTTATGTATTTTCTCAAAGAACTAAATTGTTCATAGTGATAATTAAGAAATTCCTCAAAACTTTTATTTAATACATCATTTCTCACTGCAAGTATACCACTATTCCATACGAAATCACCAGATTCTATAAAACGTTGTGCCGTTCCTAAATCAGGTTTTTCTGCAAAATTAATAGATCTACGTAATCCAAGCTCAAAAAATTTACTGTCCAAATCTTTCTGTTCTTCATCATACTGAATATATCCAAACTGTACTTCTGGACGAGTAGGCTGTACACCTATAGTAATTATGCCCTTTAACTCCCATGCAGCTTGTACAGCATTTTCTATTGCTATATTAAATTCACCTTGATTTTGAATATAATGATCAGAAGGGAATATAGTCATAACGGTATCAGCAGGATATTTATCCATTAAAATTGCCTGTGCAAGTCCTATGGCTGCTGCTGTATGCCTGCTCATAGGTTCGCATATTATATGTTTGTCTTCTATTTCTGGAATTTGTTCTTTTACAATATCTTTGTAATCACTATTAACAACAACCCATATATCTTCTTTATCAAAATTATTTGACACTATTTGAAATGTTTTTTGAAATAATGTCATATTGTCAAATAGACACACAAACTGTTTTGGCAAACTTTGCAGTGATCTTGGCCAAAATTTTAAATCAGCGCCACCAGCCAAAATTAACGCACATTTTTTCATAAAACCAAAA
>JAFRQN010000194.1 GCA_017428585.1 Bacteroidota bacterium
ATAGAAGAATTAATATTGACTGGCTATACTCCATATCCCCCAAGATCAGAAATAGATAAAACAGCTTTAGGCGCTACAAAAACTGTCAGCTGGAAATATTCGAAAAATATTTTAACTGAGATACAGGAACAAAAGGCGCAAGGCAAAAAAATATTTGCTGTCGAGTTGACCAATAAAAAAAGATACTATGACAGCTTAGAAAAAGAAGACTATCCTTTATGCTTGATTTTTGGCAATGAATTATCGGGTTTAGATGATGACGTAATAGAAAATTGTGATGATTCTATTGAAATTCCTATGTATGGAGTAAAACACTCTCTTAATGTTTCTGTATCAGGCGGCATCGCAATATATGAAGCTGTAAAAGCATATAGATATTTTTACAACAAATAGTATATTATTTTTCTTTTTTACAATATTAAACATTTTACTATGCTATAAATAATATAGTATAGCATTTTACAATATATATAAATTATTAATCATTTAAACATTAAATTTTAATATCTATGAAACATTATATTTCAACATCAATCTTATTATTATTAGTTTTTTCTTTTACAAACCTGCTGTATTCTCAGAGTTTGTATTTATCATTAGAAGAATGTATAAAATATGCTGAAAAAAACAATCTAACCTTAAAAACGGCTGCGTTAGATAAAGAAAAAGCAAATATTTCTTTTGAACAATCGAAAAGAGCTTATGCCCCATCTATTTCAGCATCTGCCTCTCAAAGTTTAGGTTACAGCAATGGTGTTTCTGACAATAATTTTTCTGCTTCTGGCAGTTATTCCATTGGTGCAAATATGACTTTGTTTGATGGATTTAATACACAAACCAATATAAAACAAAATGAATTAAATCTAACCCAAGCAGATTTACAGCTTGCACAAAATCAAGACAACATTAATGTTCAAATAATTCAAGCATTTTTAACAGTACTTATGAACAAGGAATTGCTTGATTATCAACAGACTGTTGTAAAGACAAGCGAAGAACAATACAATCAAGGCAAAGCGCAGCTGGCAGTAGGAAAAATTTTAGAAAGTGATTTTATGTTATTAAATTCTCAATATCAATCAGATTTATTTAACATAGAAAACACTAAAATAACTATAGAAAATAATATATTAGAGCTTAAAAACTTATTAAACATAGACCATAACACAACACTTGATATAAAGAAACCAGATACTGCCGCAATCAAAGCATTATTAGAGCTTCCTTCTTTGGATTATATATTGTCGCAGGCAATTAATTATCTTCCTATAATAAAAATAAGAGCCAACAATGTTAAATTGGCAGAATATGACATAGATTTAGCTAAATCGTCATACTACCCTACTTTAGGATTAAGTGCTGGAGTATCAACTGGTTATAGAAATAAAAATGGCAGTTTTGGCGGACAATTAACAGACAACTTAGGTGAAAATCTTGGTTTAAGTTTAAACATTCCTATTTACAGCAAAGGAAATGTTGATTCCAAAGTTCAACAATCTCAAGTTGCACTGCAAAAAGCGTTAATCGCACAAGAAAATGCAAAATTAGAAGGAATTCAAACCATAGAAAAAGCATATTTAACAACACAAAGATCGTTAAATAATTATAATAATAATTTTGTTTTTACGCTTTGCCATAATATATAAATTAATTTAAATAAAAATCATTGAAAAAATTTGAATAACTAATATAAGTATTATAATTTTATAGGAATACCCATATAAACGTCAAGCAATTTCCTATTTAATAAAAATGAATATTTATTTTGCAAAAAATCATTTAAATAATTCAAATAGTTAACTTGCTGCTGCAATAATTCAACCGCAGTAATAGAACCAACCTTAAATTTTTCATTCTG
>JAFRQN010000195.1 GCA_017428585.1 Bacteroidota bacterium
GAGCTTCACTAAAGAAATACTTTAACTCAAAAATTCCCTTTGACATTAATACATATTTATTGTTTACCACTCTGCATATAGTAGATATATCTAAAGCAGTATCTTCTGATATATCTTTATATATCATAGGTTTTATATCTTTGCTGTTGCCAGCAAAAAAAGCTTTTTGGCGTTTTGCAATAGCAGTCATAACCATTAACATAGTAATGCTGCGTTGTTTTATAGCCTGAATAAAGAAACGAGCATTTTCGTACTTTTCACGTATCCATTTTTTCGTATCTTTATTGTATAATTTATTATTTTTAGATTCCTGCTTTATCTTTTCGTATGTAGAATTTACTTTTAAACTCGGAACACTTGAATCATTCAATGTAATAGAAATATCATCTTGTTCTGCATCGTATCTGACAATAAAATCAGGAATTATAGTATTAATTCCAGCCTGTAAATCAGTTCCGCCTGGCTTAGGATTTAATTTCTTTATTTCATTAAATGCCTGTTTAACATCCTCTGCACTTATATTTAATTTTTTTTGCAGTACAGAAAAATGTTTTTTTGAAAACTCGTCAAAATAATCCTTAAGAATGATTAGAGCATTTTTCTGCGCATCATTTAATTCTGGTTTGTTCTCTAATTGAACAATAAGACATTCTTGGATATTTCTCGATGCAATTCCCAACGGTTCAAAATGCTGAACTTTTTTCAATATCGCTTCAGCTGTTTCCAAAGAAACTTCTTGAAGTATTTTATTCTCTTCGTTGGAATATTGATTTACAATATAATTAAGACTATTTTTTGCAGAATCATCACCTGATAAATTTACAGCTGACTGCAATACATCTATACTTTGAGAATCAAGCGAATAACTTGCAGCAGGATTTGCTTCTTCATCTTCGTTATTTTTTAGCTTTCGCTCATATTCCTCTTTCTGTATGTTAAAATTATGCTCTCGTATTATCTCATTTGTTTCTTCAACAATATCATTTAAATCCCTTCTCAAATACCCATCATCATCAATACTTCCAATAATATGCAGGCATAAAATATTTTCTTCAGGAGATAGATTTAATAGATTTTGCTGCAACAGCAAATCTTCGTAAAATGAATTTTCCGATTTTATTTGGAAAGGCTCAAAATCATTATCAAAATCATTAGTCTTGTTCGGTGTGAAAGTATCATCATCTTCCCAAAGATTAGCATAATAATCGTAAGAATCTCCAGCTTCAATATTAGTATTTTTTAATTCTTCGGTATAAATAGTTTCTGCAGTGTTGTTATCATAAAAATTACTGGATAGATTTTCATCGTCAGAAGAATCACTATTACCTAATTCTTCATCAACATTGTTATCCTGCTGGTCTGGTGCAGGAGCATAAATATCATGTTCTGCAAAATCATCATTATTTTCATCTTTATCTTCTTCAAGGAAAGGATTGGATTCAATTTCCTGCCTTATAGACTGTTCTAATTGAAGAACAGGCAATTGCAAAAGCTTTAGATAATGTATTTGCTGCGGAGTTAAAGATTGCTGTAACGATGTTTTGTTTACTAATGTAGGCTTTAACATTGCAAAAATCTATCAAATAAAATTATTATAAATACCACATGAATAGAACTATTTACTTCTATTGTAACTTTAATGGAAACACAGTGTTCTTATGTAATTTCTTTATACGTAAAATATCTTTAAACATCTGTATAGAGTCTTTTATAGGATTAACCTTGCTCCTTGCATCATTGTACCATTCTACTTTAATTTGTCTAATATCAAAATTGGATTTTAAAGCTAAA
>JAFRQN010000196.1 GCA_017428585.1 Bacteroidota bacterium
TCTAAAGAATAATCAGCTAATAATCTATTACAAAAAGAATGAATTGTCATTATTTTTGCATCTTTTAGCTCACTTTTTACTTTTTTATAATCATCATTTCCATTTTTTATAATTGCATCACACTTACTAATTACTCTGTCTCTCATCTCATTAGCAGCTTTATCTGTAAAAGTCATTGCTAATATTTTTGCAATATCTTTATCCTTATTATTTTTCAGTATTGCCATATATCTATCTACAAGACGCTTAGTTTTCCCAGAACCAGCATTTGCAGTAATAATAAGCGATTTGCTTGTATCTTCTATTATCTCACCTATCGCATCTAATTTTTTGACATCTGTTTCAACCATGCTGCACATAACATATATCCTACATAACAATAATAATTACATTAGACAATATTTAATCTTCTTTTAAAATCTTCAATTGTCTGCATAATTCCAATTTCTCTACTAACCTTAGGTTCCCAATTAAGTATATTTTTAGCTTTTGTTATATCTGGTCTTCTTACTTTTGGATCATCAGCAGGTAATTCCTTAAAAACTATTTTACTTTTAGATTTAGTAAGTTTAATTATTTCTTCAGCTAATTCAAGCATTGTTACCTCATCAGGATTACCTATATTTACTGGTTCAACCTCATCAGATAACAATAATTTATATATGCCATCAACAAGATCACTAACAAAACATACTGAACGAGTCTGCAATCCATCTCCAAATACAGTAACATCTTTATTTGATAACGCTTGAGAAATAAAAGCAGGTATAGCTCTTCCATCTTCTATTCTCATACGAGGTCCGTATGTATTAAAAATACGAACTATACGTGTTTCTAAATTATGAAATCTATGATATGCCATAGTAAGTGCTTCTGCAAATCGTTTTGCTTCATCATAAACACCTCTATAACCTACTGGATTTACATTACCCCAATAAGATTCCACTTGAGGATGTATTAATGGATCACCATAAGTTTCGCTTGTACTTGCAAGTAAAAATCTTGCTCCCTTTGCTTTAGCAAGTCCTAATGCTTTATGAGTACCCAAGGATCCAACTTTCATTGTCTGAATTGGTAATTTTAAATAATCTATTGGAGATGCTGGTGAAGCAAAATGTAAAATATAATCTAAATTTCCTTCTATGTATATATAATTAGTTACATCATAGTTAACAAAATGAAAATCTTTGTTATCAAACAGATGAGCAATATTATCTGGTGAACCAGTAATAAAGTTATCCATACAAATTACTTCAAAATTTTCATTTAAGAATTTATCACATAAATGTGAACCTAAGAATCCGGCTCCGCCGGTAATAAGTACTTTCTTTTTCATCTTGAACAAAATAAATATAATAATTATAAAAAATTACTATTCATTAAGTAACTTAAGAAGTTCTACTTGTGCATTATTTAAGGCTTGATGTTCTCCTTTCTGTCCATATATAGTTTCAGAAACTGCATTTTCAATAATAGCCTCAATATCTAACCATTTTGGATGTATCGGAGTTGGTTTTGCAAATAATAATTGTTGTGCAAAAACTGCTTTTTTAGGATTTTTCAGCAATTCTTCACTATTTATATAATTTTTATCGGCAGGGAACCCCGCTTCATCAATTCTTTTTGCTAAATTTAATGCATTTTGTCCATTGCTTAAGAATTTAATTAATTTTAATCCCAATTCTTTTTTTGTGGATTTTTGATTAATTGATAAATATTCACCACCAAGAAATGATATACCTTGATTCAACAGATATCTCGGCATCAAGCTAACTCCATAATCTAAATCTGGATTCTCGCGTTCAATTTTTTTCAACAACCAAGCTCCTGAAAAAATAAATCCAATTTTCCCTTGTGAAAAATAAGTATCAAGTTGTCTCTGTGTCTCGATTATACCTGCTCTTGACAATTGAATATAAACGTTAAGAGCATTAATATTACTAAGCGAATTAACAATAGGTTTACTTGTACTATCGATTATATCACCTCCAAAAGTCCAAAACATTGGCAATATTTTTTTATATAATCGATGAGGATCTGAACCATTAGTACCAAAACCATAAATTTTTTTGTTAGCATTATTTATAACATTTGACATATTAATCAGTTGAGAATAATCTTGAGGTGGAATCGTATCAAATCCAGCGGCCTTCATTAATTTTTTGTTATAATACATTACTCTTGTATCAATTACCCAAGGTATAGCAAATAATGTATCATGCCAATGAGTAGGCAACAAAGAACTTTCAACAAAAGTATTCATATCTATAGAATCAGGACTTATTGCAGAAAGAACTCCAGAAGCAGCAAATTGAGTAACCCAATCAGAACCTAATTCTAAAACATCAGGTGCAACATTGGAATTAAATGCAGCAAACAATTTTGTCTTGCCGTCATTCCAACTTAATTCTGTTACTTCAACTTTACAATGATTTTCTTTTTCAAATTTTGCAATTAATTCATTTATTGCTTTTTTTTGAGTTGGTTCACTCCAGAAATGCCAAAATCTTATAGTATTAACATTATCTACTTTGTCATTTTCACAAGAATAAAAAATTATTACTGCGATTAATACAAAGCAAATACCTATAGCTATATTAATTATCTTATTATGATTTTTTTTATTCATAATTTAATTTATACCTTTTATTAATTATTTTTCTATTATTATTTAAATTAAATTCCACCTAAATGAAATAAGAATTTCCATCCAGAAGGTGATCCACCAGCAACTACAGGATCAAAACCATATCCATAACTAAATCCAATATTTCCTAACATTGGTACCATAACCTGAATACCTATACCAGCAGAACGTTTTAAATCTATTAAATTAGTAGAAGCAATGTTTCTCCACAGATTACCAGCTTCAGCAAAAGCATAAACATATATAGGCATAGGATCCATAGAAACAGAAAATCTTAGTTCAGCACTAAATTTTCCAGCTACTTGATTACCTGAATACCAAGCACGCGATTCTTCATCCCAATATTGTCCTACACAATCATCATCATATCCTCGCAAAGGAATAACTCCAAATAAACCAAGTCCATTACCACCCATATAATATAAATCTGCAGCTGACATAGCAGTATCTGATTTGAGACCTGCTATATATCCAAATCTTGACTCCATAAATAATACTAACTTATCACTTCCTTTATATGACCATATTGGCGATACAAAATTATATTTTAACTCATTTTTTAAGAAATCTGTACTTCCTATTCCTAAAGCACCCATAGCCCAACTTGTTGAGAAAGAAAAAGCTGAACCTACAGAAGGGAAAAAATTATGATTCCAATTTGTACGGGAGATTGTTTGAGAAATTGTATGTTCCCAGTACTTACCTGGTCTATAATATAACGAA
>JAFRQN010000197.1 GCA_017428585.1 Bacteroidota bacterium
AAATATTCTTTAATACTTCTACTGCACGAGAACTTTTTTCCAACTCTTCCTTCAACTGAAACTGTCTTATTGAAATACTATTCCCTGATAATTTTTTATCAAGCTCTGGCAATAAAGTTGACCAATTGCTAATTTCGTCAATTATAAAAATTACAAGTTCTCTAAATTCTTTTATAGAATAATATGTCTTGGCATATTCTTCAATTTTGAAAATATCTTTTATAGCCCCAATTATTTTAACAGCATCATATATTTTATTTTTCTCTGTTTGATGTTTTACTACATTTTCAATAAGGTAATTTAGTTCTTTTTCTAAATTATCAATGCTTCTCTTTAGTCTTTGATTTGGAATTAATATCCTATATTTACTTATAATAGATAATAAAAAATCTATTGGATTATATATATCATCTAAAGAAATTTCTTTCTCTTTTATATTTTGAAGGATTTTTTCATTTAAGAAATAATCCCTTGATAATTCCTTTAAGTTATTAAAATTTATACCTTTTAAATAAATTTCCAAATACCTATAAACAAAATCATATATATATGACTTCGATAAACTAAAACGATCAAATAGATTAATCAATAAATTACTTTCACTAAAATCTTCTCTAATAATAGCAGAATACTTATTAGGAACTGGCGAACATACACAGATATCATTTAATTTTACATTTTTTTGATCTTTTAGATAATATATTAAATTAATAATTGATTGAACTTCGTGTTTTACATTTTTTGCAGAATAAACCTCTATTTTTTCGTTTAGACTATTCACTATCTTTTCATCTTTTGCTCTATCTTTTACTTCAAACAAATTATTAGTTATATAATCTATAACAGCATTTTCTATTTTCTGATTAAAAAATTTTGTTTTATTATCTATGTTTAAGTATTCATACCAAACATTAGTCATTCGCTTTACTGTATCATCTATTGTATTTATTTTACTTGGATTAGGATAAGTTAAATTTATACATATAGGAATTTTGCTATCGGTAAATATTGATAAAAAATTAACTTGCGGTATAGTAAGATCACAAAACCCATAAAATAATATACATTCAATTTCATCGATATTATCAATATTTTTAATATTCTTTATATTATCTAACCTTATTAATTGGTTTTCTGATATTTCAGCTTCATTAAACTCTTTTACAATCCTATAATTAATAGAATGTTGATCTAAATACACATCACCTAATATTTTTTCATATTCTTTATAAATTCTGCATATATCTCTAAACCTTTTTTCTATATATTCTACATACTTATTCCCTGTATCATATTCTTTATCATATTTTTTATATGAGTATAAAGATTTATTAGCTTTTTCATCATCTATATTAGTACTTGTAAAACCATCTTTTTTTAATCCAGTAATAATATTAGAAATTCTTTCTAAAACAGAAGGCGAGATATTATTTTTAGTCTTTTTATTTTCTTTATCTTCTTGATTATAATATTCAAATTCTTTTTTCTTATTAACTCTATTTACTGCTTCCTGCATAGCAAGCATAACAGTTGCATTATCTATATAAACTATATTTTTTTTCTTATCATTTGGTTTATTTTTTATAATAGTATCAAGTACTATTTTAGAAAAATCTTCAAACGTATAAAAATTTAATCTTGGCGTTACAAGTTTTTTCTTTTTACTACGTTCTAATATTAGTTTATCTTTTGCAGAATCAACATATCTCTTAGTAGGAAGTACAAGAATATATTTACTTGGATTTTCTGCTTCAACAAGATAATTAATAAAATTATCAATATTTATTTTATTATTTTTTTTAGAATATTTTTCTTTAAATGCCGAATTGAATACTATTTGAGCCATAAATCATAAATACTATTATCTAAAATCAAAATTTATTTTAATACTTCACCTGTATCATGTGCAAAAAAAACAAAATCCATAACATCAATAGGAACTTTTATTTTTTCGCAAAATTCAAGAAACTTAGTTTCTATTAAAAAATATTTTTTATCTGTTGTTGGTAATATATCCTCTTCTATAACATTGCATATCTTCAAATGACGCAATATATGTCTGTCAATTATTGCTAAATTTTTATAACCAATATTTCGTAAAAAATGAGAACTCTCTTTTAAACTTACACCAACAAAATTATCTTTAATTAATTTCCTTTTCTCATAAGAAGAAATAGGACGATCTAATATATCGCATAAAATTGGATAAAAATCAATAGCTTTTAATAATCGCTGAGCTTTAACATTATGAAATCTTATATAATGTTCTTTATTTCCTAATATATCTACAGGATTAAATCTTGTATGAAAAAAATCTTTATTTTCTAACTCATGCTGAACCATCATTGCTTTTTTTGCACTTGATTGAGGTGTTAGAATACAAAAACAAAATTCATAAAAATATTTGTCTTTTTTTACATTAGAAAATTCATTCAAGCGTTCAAATATTGTATTCTTAAATGTATCATACGTTTTCTGCAAATACTCTGGTACCATCTTTTATCCTGTAACTAATATTTTATAATGTATTTACTTTCTTAATTTTTGAAAGAAAGAAAATAATAATGAATAAAAAGCTTTGCAAAATAATTATTGTAGCTCCACTCGGTAAATCTAATAAAAATGAAATATATAATCCAAAAATACAGCTAAAAATACTTAAAATTATAGAAAATATATTCATTTGAAAAAATGTTTTTGAAAATAAACGCGCACTTGCACTTGGTAAAATTAAAAAAGATGATATAAGAACAATTCCTATTAATTTAATAGCCGTTATAATAAAAATAGCAAGCAAAACAGACAAAATATAATCTAAAGCAACTACATTGATACCATCAGCTATTGCCAAATCTCTATCAAATGCAGAATATGTCATTTGTTTCCAGAAAATCAAGACAACCGATAGAACTATAATACTGATAATAACAAGATAGACAACATCCATTTTGGATATTGCTAAAATAGAACCAAATAAAAAAGAATAAGCATCAGCAGCATAACCTGTCGAAAGAGATATTGCCAGTATTCCTATTGATATTGCGGAAGACGATATAATACCTATTGATGTATCTATTTCAAGATTAGTTTTTTCTTTTATAAAAAACATTAAAAGAGCTATAATTATTATAAAAGGAATTGCAACTATTATAGGTTCTACACCTAATAGAACGCCTATACCAATACCTCCTAACGCTGAATGAGATAATCCATTACCAAGAAAGCTCATTCTTTTTTGAACAACAAAACTACCAAGAATTCCACTTAATAATGCAATTAAAATACCTGTTATTAGTGCCATTCTCATAAATTCATATTGAAAAAAAGCATTTATCATAATTTTAGTCCTACTTTTATATTATGTGAATGGTTATGGTTTGAATATGCAAGCATTATATTATTATCTGTCAAAGATTCCTTTGGAGTATTATATGCAACTATAGATTTATTTAAAAGCAGTACTTTGTTTGAATGATGATAAGCTGAAGATATATCATGAGTTATCATCATTATTGTTGTATTATGAACATTATTTAGTTCTAATATTATTTTTTCTATTTCATTTTCACAAACAAAATCTATACCTGTTGATGGTTCATCTAATAATAATAATCGAGGTTTTCTTATAATAGCACGTGCTAAATATACTCTTTGCAACTCACCGCCTGATAACTTTGCCAAAGGTTTTAATGCTAATTTCTTAGCATCTATACTTTCTAAAACTTCTAATGCTTGCTGCTTCATAGATTTATTAATAAAAAAATTCCATGAATTTGTAATACCGCTGCATACTAATTCAAGCACAGTAGCTGGAAAGTTTTTATCTAAAGTTTTTACTTGAGGAACATATCCTATTGATTTATTTTTCTCAAAAAGAGGAAAAGTAATTGTTCCTTTATTTGGTTTCAACATACCTAATATTAATTTAAAAAGCGTAGTTTTCCCCGCACCATTC
>JAFRQN010000198.1 GCA_017428585.1 Bacteroidota bacterium
ATATATTAATAATTATTATATAAAAGTAGATAAATGGCAAAAATTAATTATATTTCTGTTGCAGAAAATTTAGTAAAAAAAGCTAAAAATAAAGGCGCTAATTTAAGAATACATATTAGTAATGATAAATCTTTTGATGTTGGAATAAGAAATGGCGAAGTTGAAGAGTTGCAGGAATCTGCTCAAACATCGCTTTCTATGTCAGTAAATCTTGATAATAAAACAGCAAGTGCTGCTACTTCAGATTTATCAGAAGATACATTAAATCATTTATTAGATAATGCTATTGAAAGAGCTAAGCATTCATCTGTTGATGAATCTGCAATTTTTCCAAAATATGAAAAATTGAATATTGATATAGAAAAATTAAATTTATATTCAAATGATATTAATAGTATTTCACCTGAATATAAAATCAAAAAAGCAAAAGAATTAGAGAGCATTTGCTTAAAAGATAAAAGAATTACCTTATCAGGCGGTTCTGGATTCAGTAATTATGAAAGCGAGAATATTTTAGTATTGTCCAATGGTTTTTCTGGAAGTTATAAAACATCTGGATGTTCTCTGGGGGTTTATTTGCAGGCAGGACATGATGTTGGTGCTACACAAGATGGCTGGTCTGATTCTGCTCGTACTCCAAAAAATTTAATGTCAAACGAAGAAATTGCTAAAATTGCCATTGATCGTACGGTAAGATTGCAAAATTCCAAAAAGGTTCCAACTCAAACCGTGCCTGTAATTGTAGATAGATATACTTCAAGTGCTATAATTGGATTCTTCCTGCAATGTATAAATGGCAGAAATATATATATGAAGCAGTCTATATTTACAGGAAAGCTCAATGAGAAAATTGCAAATAAAAATGTAACTTTGTATGATGATCCTTTAATTGTTGGCGGTCCAGGTTCAAGACCATACGATTCAGAAGGTATTCCAGCACGAAAGAATAATATAATAAATCAGGGTGTGTTGGAAAATTATTTGCTTAGTACTTATTCTGCTCACAAATTGGGATTAAAGACAAATGGATTTGCTTCGGGAACATCTAATTTAATCCTACAGCCGGGTAAATATACAGAAAATGATTTAATAAAATCTGTTTCTAAAGGTTTATTGTTATTAAGTACTTTAGGTCAAGGAACAAATACAACTACAGGTGATTTTTCTAAAGGTGCATACGGAATTTGGATTGAAAATGGTGAATTATCTCATCCAGTATCTGAAATTACAATTTCAAGCAATATTGTTGATATGTTGAATGGAATAGAGATGGTTGCAAATAATCCTGATAAAAAGCGTTCTTATCAAATTCCTACTTTCAAGATTGCAGAAATGACTATTTCTGGTGAGTAAGATTTTGATAATATAGTAAAAACAATATGAAATTCATAAATCGTATATTGGACCTAAAAAATAAACTGAAAGAAAAATTAGGTATAAATAATGCTGAAATTTCTATTGTTTTTATTTTGTTGATTGGCTTATTGATAGGTGGAATTTACCGGAATTTCTTTACAGATTTGGAATATAATCTAACAGAGAAAGATGAACTATTTTTTGTATTAGATAGTTTAGCAGAGGTTAATAAAACAACTTATATTGGTTCTGACAGCAATGACGAGCCTATTCCAGAACTTGAAAAAAAAGATACTATTGTTAAACAAAAGTATAAACCGTCTAAATTAAATTTTAAGGGTGTTGTTAATATAAATTCTGCTTCTTCCAGGCAGCTGCAAAAATTATATAAAATTGGTGAAAAAACTGCTCAGCGGATTATAGAGTATAGGAAGCAAAATCCTTTTAAGACCAAAGAAGAGATAATGAATGTAAGGGGAATTGGCAAAGCTACTTATGAGAAGATAAAGAATAATATTGAAGTATAATTTTTTAGTATTATGATAGTTATTTATAAGCAATTTGATATATTGCCAAAGGAATATATAGAAAATAAAATAAATGAATATTTAGCTGAAGATGGTGCATCTTCTGATTATACAACAATTTATACTGTTCCTCAAGATACAGAAATAACAGCTGTTCTTGAGGCAGAAGAAGAGTTTGTTTTTGCTGGAAAAAGCATAATAGAAGTTATTTTTAAAGAATGCAAGGTTGAAATATTGATAAATGACGGCGATAGGGTGAAAGCAGGAACAATAATGGCAAAGATTATAGGAAATGCTTCTTATATTCTGACACGAGAAAGAGTTATGTTGAACATTATTCAACGTTTATCTGGAATAGCAACAACTACAAGAAAATATGTTGATGCTGTAAAGGATTATGATGTTCATGTTTACGATACACGCAAAACTACGCCGGGAATGAGATTATTCCAAAAATATGCTGTAAGAATTGGTGGCGCTTATAATCACCGTTATAATTTGGAATCGGATATTTTGATTAAGGATAATCATATTGCTGCAGCAGGAGGTGTAACTAATGCTTTGCAGAATATATTTGATAAAATGAAAAATAAGAAAATTAATATCGAGTTGGAAGTAGTATCAATTGAACAAATAATTGAAGGTCTTAATTTTGATATTAACGGCATTCTTCTTGATAATATGAAGCCTGAAAATGTTAAAAAATGTGTAGAATTTATTAGAAATTCACCAAATGGGGGAAATATATTTATTGAAGCATCAGGCGGTATAAATTATAATACTATTGTTGACTATGCAAAAACAGGTGTAGATGGTATTTCTGTTGGTGCATTAACACATAATATAAAATCATCTAATATGCATTTAGTATTTTAATGTAACTGCTATATTATTATATTAAATCTCTATACTTAAAAAGAATTTTTTTCTAAGTTTGCATATTCCAAAAGCAGCTGTTTGCGTCCGTACAAGGAGAAGAATATTGTAGCTTTTTTATTTTTTCCTTCTCCAGAAAATGCCATAATTCTGCCTTGTCCAAATTTCTTATGCAAAACTGTATCGCCTACATGAAAATTTGTATATGATTTTGTATGTTTTACAGATTTTATAGGTTTTGCTGGTTCTTCTATTTGTGAATAGCTGTTGTAGTTGCTGTATTCGTATTCTAAGTCGTTGAAAACTGGAAATTCTTTTTTAGGATTATATATTCCTTTATTGTTATAACTGCTCTTATTGCCGTAATCAGTAGAACGTTTCTTTGGCAGTGTTTCAAAATTTCTTTTTACGTATAAAAATGTATTGTTTGTAATATCTTCTATAATTTCTGGATCTATTTCTCTTAAAAACATAGATGGTGTGGCATCCTTTGTCTTGCCAAAAAACATGCGGAAAGTTACGTATGAAAGGTATAATAGTTTTTTAGCACGAGTTATGCCGACATAAAATAGTCTGCGTTCTTCTTCTATGTTGTCTATATTATTATCATCTGCTTGATTTTTTTGCAAAGGAATTAAACTCTTTTCAACTCCAGGTATAAATACTGTATCAAATTCCAACCCTTTTGAGGAATGCAGCGTCATTAATGTTATTACATCTTGATTGGTATTAGCTGCATCTTTGTTTTTAATGTCTGAGTCATCACTAATTAATGATATATTCTCCAAATAATTTGCTAATGTATTATTGTAGTCAGCTTTTAGATAATTTATAATATCGGATAATAATTGGTTGATATTATCTAATCTATTTCCCATTTCCAAATCATCTAATTCTTTATAATATTCAATAATATTCATCGATTTTAAATAATCTAACAATAATTCGATAATATCGCTTTGTATTTTAATTTTTAGCTTTATACTGCCTGTATTTTCTTTTTCTTGAGAATATTCTATTAATTTGTTGAATGTATATGTTAAAGTATTGGTAAATTTTTCTAATGTATTTCTTGTAGAATTTCTAAGATTAAGTTCTTGAATACTTAAGTTTAATAAATTTATAATAGTATAGTCTTCATTTGTATTATAATTTTCTTTTATTTTATTGACAGTGGAAATTCCTATTCCTCTTGGTGGTTCATTTATAATACGGTTAAATGAAATTTTATCTTTTTGGTTGATTAATATACGTAAATAGGCTATAACGTCTTTTATTTCTTTTCTTTTATAGAAAGAAGTTGATCCAACTATTATGTATGGCAGATTTTGTTCGCGGCATTCTTTTTCAAATTGCAGCGATTGTGCATTTGTTCTGTATAATACAGCAAAGTCTTTTAGGGCTTTGCCCTTGATATGTTCTTGTTTTATTATATTTACTATGTAATTCGCTTCGTCTTTTGCATTATTCAATCGCATTAATTTTATTTTTTCGCCTGCTTCAGATGAAGTCCATAATACTTTCTTAAATTGTCTTTTATTGTTGGATATAATATTATCTGCCGCTGTTAGTATATTTCCAGTAGAACGATAATTTTGTTCTAATTTTATTGTTTTGCAATCAGGATAGTTGTCTTTAAATGTTAAAATATTTTGGATGTCAGCTCCTCGCCATTTATATATACTTTGAGCATCATCTCCAACTATACATATATTTTTATATCGTTCTGCAAGTTTGCTGATTACTCTATACTGTACATTATTTGTATCTTGATATTCATCAACAAGAATGTATTTAAATCTATTTTGATATTTTTCCAATATATCTGGACGTGTTTCAAAGAGATTTAATGTATTTAGCAGTAAATCATCAAAGTCCATTGCATTATTTTTCTTAAATTCAGGCTGATATAATTTATATATTTCTGCTATGTATTTTTCTTGTGAGGTGGATGCCATTTGGGAAAATACATCTGGATAGATGCATTGATTTTTTAATGATGAGATAGTTGTATATATGTATTTAGGGTTTACCTGAGAATTTTTTACATCTATTGTATCATTTATTTGTTTTATTATTTTCTCCGCATCTTCTTCATCATATATGCTGAAGTTTTCATTATAGCCTTCTAAATTATTGTTATATGCTTCTATTCTCAATATTCTGGCAAATAATGAGTGAAAAGTACCAACCCATAAATCTGATTTATGAGAATCTATATCCAATAGATTGAATATACGGGTTTTCATCTCATTTGCTGCCTTGTTGGTAAAAGTTAATGCAAGTATATTATACGGACTTATTCCTTGTTCTAATAAATATGCTATACGTCGTGTTATAACTAATGTCTTGCCGCTTCCTGCTCCTGCTATTATCTGCAAGGGCCCATTAATATGTGTAACTGCTTTTTGCTGTTCGCTGTTAAGTCCTTCTAATATATTGTTCATCTTTTGTATAATATTATTTTTTGATTTATTATATAAACATTTTAAGTATTTTAGACAAATATACAAAATATCTTTGATAGATAAAAACCAATTTTATAAACATAATAATGCTTGCTGTATAGTATTAAATATGATATAGCATTATAGAATTTATAAAATTATAGTTGACTATAATTTTAATTTTATCGTAAGAGGATTATTTTTTTAGTTGTTTTGTGTATTTTTTATTATAAGAAAAATAATTTTAATTTTTTTTGTAAAATTATTTTGTTATTAATAATTTTTTTTTATAACTTTGCAATAAGTTAATCATTTAATAAAGTATCATAGGAGACAAATAATATGTTTTCTTTCAAATGTTTTATAGAAAAAACAAATATAAAATTTTATTTGTTTTTATTATTAACAATTTTATTAGTCATTCCTTCAATAAAGGCACAGCCTTTAACATCTATTTGTGAACAATACATAATAGATTCTGTGTGTAGTTCTTGGGGACAATGGTATTCAGGGTCGGTATGGATTGATATGCCAAGTGCTCCACATAACCAATGGCCGTTTCCTATAAGAACATTTAATTGTCCTATACAAGTTATTTTTAAATGGAGGCAGTGTCAGAATGATCCGAACTTGCATCAATATCAAATTTTATCATACGTACTGAACTTAAGTTATAAAATTTGGATTTGGCCAAGAGGATGGATTTATCCTTGTAGAGAAGCATTAGATATTTTGAAAGGTAGTTCTGATGATGTTTCATTACGTAATAATGAAGTATTAGACAATATATTCAAAAATCTTGTTGTTCAATTATTTGATCAATTCAGAAGTGATTTACCACCTGGATCGCAATATGCTCTTTGTGATAATCCAAATTCTAATCCTGTACAATTTATTTCTAAACGTGGAGCTTGTCAAGGATCTTGTAGAGTCCAAAGACCTGCACTTTATATTACTTTAGATAGTATTCCTTTTGGAATAAGTACACCGCCATTAGGAGTACTTCAAGATATTTACAACATACCATCAAATACTTTAGATTCTGTTCAAATTGCAGAATTAGATTCTTTAGATTTAGTGGATTTGAATTCATATATACAAACAGAAATCAATAGTGGTATAATAGAGGATGACTATAAATTACAACCAATTACAATGGCTAAAGATGCTATTATAATTATTACCCCTATTGATTGTACGCCAGAGTATTGTTGTATATATAAAATAACTTTATGTGTAGATAATAGTGGTAATACTTTGGTGAACGAAGAAAGAACTGGAGATATTCCTGAGTGTATTGGATATCCTGATGATTCATCTTGTCCAGAAGGTACATTCCATATAACATATCCATGTAAAATACTATGTGGTTATTAGGGAGGTTAACATGAAGAATTTAAATATTTTTATCTTATTATATATTTTTGCTGGATTTACTCTTTATTCTCAAGGAGTTGTATGGAAAGCAGAGTCAGATACTATTTCTGCAAAGACATTTGATAGTTTAATGAAAATAAATATGTACTATAGTTTTATTACAGATGATAATCAATTTGTATTAGCGGGATCGGTTACAACAGGAAATATTTTTAAACCATATTCTATTAA
>JAFRQN010000199.1 GCA_017428585.1 Bacteroidota bacterium
AATCAGGACAATAATTATAACAACGAAAACGTTAATACAGAGAATAATCCACAAGAAGTTTAACAAATAAAAATTAAATAAAATGAAGAAAGTATTGTTAGTATTAGCATTGGCTGTTTTAGCACAGTTTGCTATAGCTCAAAACGTACAGGTACAAAACGCTTTCAACAACCAGAAATCGGCACAGCAGTACATCGAACAGGCTGAAGCGTTGAGAACACAGAATAAGGTAGATAAGGCTGCAAAACAGATGCAGAACGCCAAGATGATGATTCAGAAGGCAAAAGACGCCATCGATGCAGCATCACAGCATGAAGCTACAATGAATCAGGCCAAGACATGGCACTATTATGCAGTTATTTACTACAAAATCGGCGCTTATCCGGAATTCGTCGACATCGACCACGACGCTTTCGTGAAGACTTTAGACGCTTTCGTGAAGATTCAGAATCTCGACACCGATTATTACATGAGAAACCGCGGAGAATTCCAGCAGTATGCAAGCAATATCGGCGCACGTTACTATGACCTCGGCGCAAACAGCTACAATGAAGGCAACTTCGAGGATGCTTACATCAATTTCAAGAAAGCTTACGATGCAACAGCCATCATCGGCGGTAAAGACAACAGCGCTTTGCTTAACGCAGCTCTCAGCGCAATGAAAGTCGAGAAATTTGACGAGAGCGTCGCTATGTTTGAAATGTTGATTGCAAACGGTCTTGAAGAGCCTACAGTTTATTCAAATATGGCCGCTGCATACCGCGGAGCCGGCAACACCGACAAGATGCTTGAGACAATTACAATCGCAAGAGAGAAATTCCCTGAGGATGAAGCAGTTATGAATGAAATGATTAACTCATACCTCACACTTCACAGAGAAGCTGAAATCATCGACCAGATCAGAGCAATGGCTGAAGCCAACACAAATCAGCCGATTTATTACTTCATCCTTGGCACAATCTACGGAAATCGTGAGTCAGACCTTTATAGCATCGACAACGCACTTGAAGCTTACAACAAAGCCATCGAAGAAAACGACAAATACGCTGACGCATATTACAACGCAGGCGCTTTGCTGATCGACAAGGCATCAGAAATCTATCAGGCAGCAAACGATAAAGACCCGAGCGAATACTCGAACTTCAACGCTTATCTTAAAGCTACCAACGAAATGATGGACGAGGCAAAAGAGTATGACCAGAGAGCATTGCCATACGTCGAGAAGACTTATGAGCTGCTTCCGGGTGATCCTGCAGTTAAACAAGCTCTGAAAGGTATTTACGCACGTCTTAAGATGACAGAGAAAGCTCAGGAGCTTGATCAAGAATAAATTTAACGGTGGAGTATGATGCTCCACCTTTTTTTAAAACACTCTATTTAACATAATGTATATTATTTTACAATAGGAGGTTCTTAAAAACGCAACAAATCTTAATATATTTTAAGATTACAATCTTTCTTTTGCAAGTTGTGTTAAAAATTGTAAAAATTGAAAATCGTTCCGAAATTTTTAATAACTTTGCAGTTAGAAAATAATAAATGAAAAATATATGGAAATAGTTGGAAAAGTCGTACAATTAGGTACTTTGATTGAAGGCAACTCGCCTCGCGGTCCGTGGAAAAAACAGGAATTGATTATTGAAACTGTCGAGCAATATCCGAAGAAGATTTGTCTGATTTGCTGGAACGAACGCGTCAACGACGCCAACAGCTTCTTTGTCGGACAAACAATCAAAGCTCAGATCAGCATAGAATCACGTGAGTTTAACGGCAAATGGTACACCGACGTCAGAGCTTTCAGATTCGACCTCGAACAACCGGCACAACAGCCTGCAGCACATCCGATGAATCAGATGCCGCCACAAATGCCTCAACAGCCGCTGCCACCGATGAACGAAGATTATTTCGCATCGGACAATGGCGACGATCTGCCTTTCTAAGGAATAACTTGTTATTTCAGAATTGTTGTTATTTGACCTGTGTTCGGGTTGAATAACACTTTGTTATTCTTTTTTAGTTTTATTAATTTATAAAAATTTTAAAAGTGCATAAAATAAATACTGAGGGATTCATTTTGGGAACTATTAATCAGATAAAAAAATTTTTTAAACTGTTAGAAAATCATCATCTAAAAGAATATGCAATACAATGTGCATATTATGTGATACTTTCTTTTATTCCATTTATAATATTGTTATTTTCCTTAATTCAATTTACAAATATAAAAACTAATCTTGTTTTCTTTATTGCGGAAAATTTAATACCTGGTAATATATATGATTTTGTTGAAGGCATAATGAAGGAAGCATCTTTTAAATCTATTGGCACACTATCTCTTTCTGGCATCATTTTAATATGGTCTGCTGGTCAAGGTTTTTTTGCCTTATGCAAAGGTTTTCATTATATATATGAAACACCTCAAGAATATAACTATTTATATTTAAAACTAAAATCTATAATTTGTATATTGTTTTTTATAGTTCTTATAGTTGGTGTTTTGTTACTAATTGCATTTGGAGAAAATATAATTGATTTGGCTAAAACTTGCCGTGTTTCATTTATAAATTTTATATTAACTTGGCGTATTATTTGGCAATGGCTAATTCTTTTTTTAGTATTTTGGCTTATGTATAAATATGTTCCTAATCATAAAGTTAAATTAGTTACTCAAATACCAGGAGCCATTTTTTCTGCAATCAGCTGGTATAGTCTTTCATTTTTGTTTTCTATATATCTAACTATTTTTAAAAATTTTTCAATAATATATGGAAGCTTAACATCTATTATTTTATTAATGATATGGGTTTATTGGTGCATGTATGCTATTTTAGTTGGTGCAGAAATTAATGTATGGATAGATGAAAGAAATAAAAAGAAAAAAAGGGACACATAAAGATCATTATGTGTCCTTTTTTTTATAATTGATTTGTTAATCCTAATCTAAACTTATTTATCTCTATCATGTCAAAGAAGTTTATTTTACCATTTTTGTCTACATCTCCTGCTAATTCTTGGATTCTACTTAATGTTGTAAATCCTAGCCTATATTTGTTGATCTCTATCATATCCAAGAAATCTGCATCACCATCTCCATCCAAATCTCCAATTATTGATACTCTATATTCCGCTTCTGCGTCCTCATTTCTTAGAACTATTTTTACATCTGTACCTATTATATCTTCTTCTCCTAATTCTATTTCATCTTTAAATACCTTTATTTCTGTCGCATTTGTTATAATATTTTCTATTAGCTCTCCTACCGTTGTATTTGGTGTTATTCTTGAAATAATATTACTTCCTTCATCTACATGATATTCTTCTGATTCAACACTTATGTCTGGTTTCTTTTCCCCACATCTTGTACATATTCCATCTATAAAGTTATGTCCTAATGCTTCTTTTACATTTCCTTTGTATCTTGTACTACATGCTGTACATATATATATTGTATATCCTTGTTCCGTGCAAGTTGGTTCCTTTACTAACTCTACTTTATAGTTATGTTCTACTTTTATTTTTTGCTCTGTTGTTTTAGTTATACCTTTTTCTGTATAGCTTATTATTACTTTTGTTTGTTCCGCTGTTAGCTTGTCTCCATTTTCTATACTATAATTTGTTACATTTCTACTTGTTCCATCTCCATATGTTGCTGTTACAATCATA
>JAFRQN010000200.1 GCA_017428585.1 Bacteroidota bacterium
ATTGTATTTGTAGTATTAATATCTTTTATAATCAGTTTCCCGCTCATATCATATATTTCATATTTTTCACCTAATAAATGATCATTATTGATATAAAGTATATTTGTTGCAGGATTAGGATAAACAGATAAATTTGTATTTTCTTCTATACTTTCATCATAAGGCCCATTTGTTATGCTTATTTCATCTATCCATAATGTACTTCCATTTGTACCTGGAATGCCGCCAATTCTTATTATGAAGTTTTCTTTTACATATTCTGATAAATCGATTTGAACTTGCTTATATTCATCTGAAGTTGGTATATATATTTCGCTTGTTCCTGATATTTTTCCTGTTTCTTGGCAAAATATCTTTGAAATTGTCTGCCATGTTTTTCCCCAGTCTTTAGAAACCTCAACTACAATTTGAGGAGTAGTACCATTTAAATAGCCATAAGAAAATGCATAATAGAATGATAATATTTTATTTGGATTATTATGACAATCAACTTCACCAAACATTATATATCCTGGCGTAAAGGCAACATTATAAAGATTTCTTAAAAGAAATAAAACCGCATAATTAGTATTATTAGCTCCATTGGTTTCCTTGACAGCAAAATAAGTATTAAGAGAATTATCTAAAACTGTGTGAGCAGGAAGCGTACCGACAGCTGAAGAAGTATCTGGAATTTCAAAATTAATTTCGGTTTCACTAAATGCAGTATCAATTAATCCTATGTTAGTCGTTTTTGTTGTATTATTTGTACTATCTATATCTGTAAGTATTTCATCATTACTATAAATATTATAAACTGAAGAATAGGCAGAATAAACAGAAGAAATTTTTAAATCAGTTCGAGTTATTTCTGGAAGTTCTAAAATAGCAGATTCACCTTTATTTAATACTCCAGAATATGCTGCTATTTTTGAAACAATAGTATCACATATTGGTATTTTAGATATTTGTATAATGTTAAAACCATGTAATAAAGTTTTATTATTTTCTAAAATATATTCTATATCAAATTTTGTTACAGGCACATCGGAATTATTTGTTACTTTTATTTTTGGATGTATAGTTCCAAATCTAAAAGGATATTCTGTAACATCTTCTATATGTAAATCTGTTCTAATATTCTCTGGAATTTCAATAACAAAATTATGCCCCGTATAGATAATAGAATCACTTTCTGCAACAAATGCAGCAGTTTCCAAGTTTGTTTGACTAAGATTGCTGTGTGCTCTAATATCAAGAGGAATATTTTTTATAGAATCAGGAAGAAAAACAGTATATTTTTGTGACAGTTCATTTGCTATTTTATGACCACTTGCAAAATCTGCCCCGAATATACTTGTAAAATTTTCTAATACTGCTGCACGCCTTTGAACTTCTGTACTTACCCATTTAGGTGTTTGTGCAGCTAGAATTCCAATACAAATAAATAAAGCTAATATAATATATAAAAGGTGTGTATGTTTCATAATTAAATCAAATAAATTTTATTTCTTTATAAAATTAAAAATACTATCTTTTATTTTTAATGAATATGTACCTGTATTTAGAGTCTCAACATTAATCTCGTTGGTATTATTTATACCATTTATAATCATTTTCCCACTCATATCATATATTTTATACTCTTCACCTAATAAATGATCATTATTAATATAAAGAATATTTGCTGTAGGATTAGGATAAATTGATAAATTTGTATTTTCTTCTATGCTTTCTTCTGGTGCATTTTTTATACTTATTTCATCTATCCATAACGCATTCCCATTTGAACCTGGAATGCCACCTATTCTCATTATAAAGTTTTCTTTTGCGTATTCTGATAAATTGATTTTAACCTGTTTATATTCGTCCGATACTGGCACATATACTTTTTTTAAGTCTTCTACAACTCCTGTTTCTTTGCAAAAAACATCAGAAATTCTCTGCCATGTTTTTCCAAAATCTTTAGAAATATCGATAACGATTCTTGGAGAAGTCCCAGTTTGTCTGCCATCAGAATATGCATAATAATATGTTAATATTTTATTCGGATTATCTTTACAATCAATTTCGCCAAATAACATATATCCTGGATTAGACACTAAATGATATAAACTATTCAAAAGAAATAAAACTGCAGTTCTTGTATTTTTCGCACCTCCATAGCCTTTATCAAGAGTAAAGTATGGATTTAGAGATTTATCAAAAACTATATAAGCAGGAAGCAATTCATTAGAAGAAGTATCAGCATTTTCAAAACTAAATTCAATTTCACTAAATACAGTATCTATTAATCCTAAGTTAGTAGTTTCAGTTGTATTATTTGTAGAATCTACATCTAAAAGGAACAAATCATTGCTATATATATTAGAAATAGAAGCATGGGTAATATAAAAAGAAGAATACTTATAATCATCTCGAGTAATTTCTGGGAATTCAAAAATAATAGATTCACCTTTATTTATTATTCCAGAATACTTATCTGCCTTTGCTACAAGAGTATCATATTTTTGTAGTACATTGTCTTCATTATATTCGTCATAAAAGTTATAGTCCTCATCATATAGATTTAAAATAGTTTTTGTATTATAAAAACTATATTTTATATCAAATGTTGTTACAGGAGCATCGGAATTATTAGTTATTTTAAATTTTGGCTTTATAGTTTCAAATTTAAGAGTATTATGATATTCTGTTACGTCTTCTAATGCTAAATCTGTTTTAGTATATTTTGGAATTTCTATAGCAGCTTTATGACCTGTATATATATTAGATTTACTTTCTGAAATAAATGCAGCAACCTCTAAATTAGCAAGATCAAGAGGAACAGAGTTTATAGAATCAGGAAGAATTAAAGTATATTTTCTATAACCGTAATCTCCTTTAATAGTGTTAGTTATTGTATCACCCCAAACACCGCCTTCTGAAATAATCTTGCGTAGAACATGCATATGGCGGTAGTATGAACCATCATCAGTTGTATAATCTGGATTATATTTTTTGCCAAAAAACTGATAGCGTGCTATTTCATTCTGCAGCAGCATGACAGTTAAATAATTTTAAGTTCCAAGATAATCATCTGTATAATAATACTCTACTTCTACAGTAAGTTCACGTGCA
>JAFRQN010000027.1 GCA_017428585.1 Bacteroidota bacterium
AAGGTCGCTAAAAAATGCGGTGCTATTGTTACTGCTGAAGAACATCAAGTTATTGGTGGTATGGGTAGTGCTATTGCTGAATTGTTGTCAAAGGAATGTCCTACTCCTATTAATTTTGTTGGTATGCAGGATAAGTTTGGAGAAAGCGGCGAACCAAACGAATTATTGGATAAATATAAATTAAATGCTGCTGGAATTGTAGAAGCAGCTCTTGAAGTTATGAAAATGAAGAAATAGTTTTTGGTTTTACTATTTTGTGAACAAAAAAAGGGAGATTTATTAAATCTCCCTTTTTTGTTTATTATGTTAAATTATTTGTTTTCATTTCTGAATTCTTTCATGAATTTAACTAATGCTTCAACCCATTCGATTGGACAAGCATTATAGATAGATGCACGTAAACCGCCAACATCTCTATGACCTTTTAAGTTTGCCATATTATATCTGCTGCGTGCTTCAGCTACGAATTTAGCTTCTAAATCATCGTTGCCGCCTTTAATTCTGAATGTTACATTCATTAATGATCTATCTTCTTTTGCTGTAACTGCTGGAGTATAGAATCCATCACTTTCATCCATTGCAGTATAAAGAACGTTTGCTTTCTTTATATTGTTTTCTTCGATAGCTTCTAATCCACGGTTTAAGATCCATTTGAATGTTTCGCCAACTACGTAGATTGGTAAACATGGAGGAGTATTAAACATTGAATTTCCTTTTACATGTACTTTATAATCTAACATTGATGGGAAGTTTTCAAGTGGTCTTTGTCTTGTTTCAAGGAAAGATCTTTTAATAATAATAACAGTAACGCCTGCAGGTCCTACATTCTTTTGAGCACCGCCGTAGATTAAGTCATATTTGCTGAAATCTCTGCGTACTGCAAAGAAATCTGATGACATATCAGCAACTAAAGGAATCTTTACTCCTTCTGGATCTTTTTTCCATTCTGTACCATAAATAGTATTGTTTGTTGTGATATGTAGGTAATCTGCATCATCGTCAACTTTATAAGTCTTTGGAATATAATTAAAGTTTGTATCTTTTGCACTTGCAATAACGTTTACTTCACCAACTTTTGAAGCTTCTTTTATTGCTTTTGTTGACCATACACCTGTATTTATATAGTTTGCTTTTTTATTCAAAAAGTTAAAAGGAACCATATAAAATTGTGTACTTGCACCACCGCCGAGGAATAATACTACGTATTCATCTGGTGATAAGTTCATAATTTTTAAGCAATTTGCTTGTGCTTCTTTTATTACTGCATCGTATTCTTTTGAACGATGACTCATTTCCATAATGGACATTCCTAATCCATTAAAATCATACACAGCTTGACTTGTTGCTTTTAATACTTCTTCTGGCAACACTGCTGGTCCTGCACTAAAATTAAATGCTCTTGACATAAAAACCTTTAGCTTTAATTTAATACTAATTATAAAAAAAATCTATGATTTAATTATTTATATTATATATTCATAAAATTATTTCAAAATTAATATTTAAATTTGTAATAACC
>JAFRQN010000201.1 GCA_017428585.1 Bacteroidota bacterium
AAAATTTATTAAATAAATTATTTTTTTAATTTTATAATTTGGAATAATATTTGATAACTGTTTACTTAATTTAAATATGTGTATAGTTTTGAATATACACATTCCTTTTGAAAGAGCGCGTATAGCTTAACTATATCTTAGATAATGACAGAAAGTTGCAAATTGCATAATTATAAATTAAAAATTGTTATATGTATTTTATTTCTTTTTGTTTTGCTGCCAAATCAATTATGTCAAGCCAAACAGAAGGAAAATAATAATATAGTTTTATCTCATTCTGGAACAAATTATGGAATGAAACTATATTATACTGATATATCTTTATTGAATTTCTATTTTTTATACTATTATTGTTTAGATAGTCATATAATCACTTCTTGTTTTGAAGATCCTCAAACAATTATTAATGAAATAAAAAAAGCATATAATTTGTATTATAGCAGTGATATTTCTTATATTGGATTGGATTCTAATAATATTATTAAATTAGATTCAGTTAATAATTTATATGTAATTAATAATGTTTCGCATGAAAATGAATTTCCAATTGATTTATTAGTACAAGCAGATACAACTGAAAAAAAGTCAGAAGATACTCAGTATTATGAAAATTTGGATTTTGAGAGTGAAACTATATTTGATAAATATAATTATGATCATGATAAATTTTTATTTTTAAGATTACCATCGATAGATAGAAATACAAAAGAACGAGAGGCATTAAAAGATTTTGATCCTGTTGGCTATACAAGAAAAAGTACATTAGATACTTTAGGTTCAAATATTAGTACATTAGAAAAATTTGAGAACTATAATTTAACTTATGAATTTCCTGTAGATTTAGACAAATATTTAGCCGAGCGAAAAGAAGAGGTACAGGCGAAAGTATGGGATTCGTTAATAACGGATTATGATATAAAGAAAGCGCTTTCTAAAAAAGATTTGGCGATGCTGCTTGGTCAATCGACAGGATTATCTATCCCATTACCTCCAAATCCAGTGCTAAATATATTTGGCAAGCCTGAATTATCAATTAATGTAACTGGTCAAGTTAATGTAACATTAGGCTGGCGTTGGGATACTCAAAATTTGGGTACTGCTAATGCTTTTGGTCAATCACAATCAGCTCCTATTTTTGATCAAGATGTTAATGTTAATGTAAGTGCACGAATTGGCGACAAGATGAAGTTCTCTATTAATCAAAATACTAATAATCAATGGGATTTTGATAATAAATTTAAGATAGGATATGAAGGTTACGAAGATGATATAATAAAGAAAGTTGAGGTGGGAAATGTTAGTTTTGAAATACCTTCTATATTAATTGGTAGTGGAACTGCTTTGTTTGGTGTTAGAGCTGATTTTCAATTTGGACCTTTATTCTTGAAAACAGTTGTTTCACAACGTAAAGGCCAAAAGAAATTCGTAGATGTTACAGGTGGTACCAATAAGCAGTATTTTTCTTTGCGTGCATATCAATATTCTGATAATCATTTCTTTATAGATACTGCTTATAAACAAATATATAATGAATATTTTAAGAATTCTACTCCTTTAATACCAAAATCTGGAGCAGCCTTAAGAATAAAACAAATTCAAGTTTGGGAAGCTGCAACGGATATAACTAATCCTAATGTAGCAGCTGCAGTTGCTATTGCTGATTTGGAAGGTAAAAGACGTAAAATGGGAGAAGATTGGGATGCAAGTGTAAAACAATCTCCAATTCAAACTGGCGTTGTAGAACGTGGACGTTTTTCCTTATTGGATTCTATGCAATATATAGTTGATTATAATTTAGGAACTATAACATTAAAGAATTTTAGAAGAGATAGATATTATGCTGTTTCTTATAGAGTTGAAGGGCCAACAACAGATACTTTAGATGATATATATTATGGATATTTTCATGATCAGGTAGGGTTAAAAGATACTTTATTATTAAAATTAATATATAGACCAAATTTACTTCCAGTATATAAAACATTGTGGTCGCGTCAAATGAAAAATAAATATAGTATTGGAAGTTCTAATGTAAATATTAATGATACATATATAGGATTGTGGTATATACAACAATCGAATGATTCTACAGATTTATTGGAAGGAGCATCGGATAAATTAGTAACAATACTTGGTGTTGATCAAGTTACTAATTCTACTGGTTCAGCACCTCCAGATGGAATGTTTGATATTAGCGTAGGAGCCTTTTTTGATCCAACACGTGGTGAAATAACATTCCCTCATACAGAACCATTTGGTGATGGAATACGTGATTATTTTACAAGAATAGGAAATCCAGAATTAGCTGAATTATATACCTATGATCAGATATATGATACAACAATGGAAGTTGCTAAGAAAAATACAGCTCGTGATAGATTTGTTATTTCTGGTGAAGTAAGTGGTCGAGCCTCAAATAGAATTAATTTGGGGGTATATAATCTTTCTCCAGGGAGTGTTAAAGTAACATTAGATGGTGTTGTTTTACGTGAATATGATGATTATGTAGTTGATTATTTTTCTGGCACATTGACAATAAGAAATCAACGTGCATTATTGCCAAATGCTAATCTTAAAGTAGAATATGAACAACAAGATGTATTTACAAGTTCTACAAAAACTATGGCAGGAATACGAGCGGATTATCAACTATTTAAAAATAGATATATGACTGCCACTTTAGGTGGAACTTTTATGCACTATAGTCAGGCTAAGATAAGTGATAGAGCACGTTTAGGTGATGAACCGCTTGCTAATACGATGTTTGGTTTTGATTTTAATTGGAATGCAGATGCACCTTGGCTTACTAAAGCATTAGATATGCTGCCTTTCTATGATACAAAAGCACCTTCTTCATTAAATCTATTTGCAGAATGGGCAATGGTAGCACCTAATCCTAATAGGGTACGTTCTGAAATTTCATGTGATAATAATGAACCTGTTGCAGAAATTGATAATTTTGAAGCAGCTGTACGTTCTACTACATTAGCTACTGTTCCTACTCAATGGCAGCATAGTTCTGCACCTGTTATGCCAGAGTTACTTGGAATAGATCCAAATATGAGTGAAATAGAACAAGGTGATATTGCTTCTAATTATCGTTCTCGCTTATTCTGGTATCAATATTTTATTGCAAGAGATAGAGTAACAGATATATATCCTGAAAACAGAACATATCAATCAGGTATGCAAAATGTTAATGTACTACATATTAATTTTGATCCAGCATTTAGAGGAATTTATAATAAAAATCCAGAATACTTAGATTCTAAAAACCCAGAATATGACCCTAATAATGTTTATACTTGGAATCCAGAAGTACGTAAAAAAACATGGGGTGGAATGCAAAGGATTCTATCTTCATACAGTACCAATTTTGATAATGAGAATATAGAATATTTAGAAATAATGATGAGATTAGATCATTATGAACCTGGTAGTTCAAAAATGTATATTGACTTGGGTATGATTTCAGAAGATATTATTTCTAATGGTGTAGGTAATACTGAGGATGGAATAACAGAATTAAATCCTTTGCCTAATGGTATAATTGATGAAGGAGAAGATATTGGTATTGATGGAATAAAAAATGAACAGGAAAAAGAATTATATCCATATCCTCTTAATTTAGAAGATGATCCTGCTCGTGATGACTATTATTTTGATTTTGGGAAAGATGATGATAAACGTTCATGGGAAGATTTTGTTCAATATAATAATTTTGAAAATAATTCAAAATATGCTGAAAATGGTCAATTCCCTGATGCTGAAATGCTAAATCCAAATAATGGTCAAACTATATCTTTAGATAATAGTTATTTTGTTTATGAGATTAAATTGGATACTAATTCTGAAACTAATCCACAAATTGTTGGTGGTAATCCTGAAAAAGGCTGGCTTCAATATCGTATTCCTATTCGTAAGCCTGATGCAAGGGTAGGAGAACCTCAATTTTCAAATATACAATATGTACGTGTTAGATTTGGCGGTGGTGCTGTTGTTGCCAGTATAGCTGATTGGAAATTAGTTGGAAGTTATTGGCAAAGAATGAGTAACTTTCAGGAAGATTTTGATCCGAATGATAGTACATTATCAGTTTCCTATGTTAATTTATGGGAAAATAGTAAAGCACCTGATTATTACTCTATGCCGCCTGGTGTTTCTGCACCAAGACAAT
>JAFRQN010000202.1 GCA_017428585.1 Bacteroidota bacterium
TTTACTTTATATATATATTATATAAAGTATAAATTCAAAAATACAAATTTTTTGTATATTCACAAAGAACTATTTTTACCAAAAAACATTATATGTTAAATATATTTTTATAATATAAAAGGTGTAGCAATAAATTTATTCTTTATGAATAAGTTTTTAATTTTTTTATATTTTATTTTTATAATAAATATTATATTTGCAAAAATATTTTATATTATTAAAGTTTATAGAGGATAAATATTATGTCAAGCAATGAACAACGTCCAAACAAAACATCTTCTGTATCTATATTTTTTGTAGGTATATTTTTGATGATAGGTTTAGTTGTAGCAGGTTTTGCAATAAAATCTGGTCTTAATTCTTTGAGCAAAAATTCTACTATAACTGTAAAAGGCAGCGCTTCAAAAAATATTGAATCTGATAAAGCTGTATGGCATGGAAGATTAAGTTATCTTGGATCCAGCCAAGCAGAAGGCTATCAAACAATGCAAAATCAAAAAGAGCAGGTTCTTGATTATTTATCAGAGAATGGATTTGATCGAAAAAACATTAAGGTAGACCATTTGGAATATTATGAAAATATTGTCTATTCAAATGGGAATCCTGTACGTAATGGATATAGATTTAATCAATCATTTACAATAGAAAGTAATGATATTGATAAAATAGAAGCTCTAGCTGATAAATCTACTGAATTATTGTTAAAAGGCTTAAATTTTGAATCATCCGCACCTGAATATTTATATACCAAATTAAATAATTTGAAGGTTGAGATGATTAGCAAGGCAACAGCTGATGCAAAAATTAGAGCAGATGAAATTGCTAAAAATGGCGGCGATAAAATAGGTGGAATATCTTCTGCTCAACAAGGAGTATTTCAAATTACTCCTATTAATTCAAATGAAGTATTTGATTGGGGAATGAATGATGTTTCTTCAAGAAAGAAAACAATAACATCTGTTGTTACTGTAACTTATTTTTTAGAAAAGTAGTAAAAAAGTAATAAAAAAAGAGATAGCTTGGCTATCTCTTTTTTTATTTTCTTGGGATTATATTCCTACAGCCAAAACGTTATATCCTGCTTCTTCTATAATTTTTGATATTCGTCTCATTTCGCTGCTGTCTAATTTTACAAGATCTTTTGCTGGTGTTTCTCTATCAATAGGATATATCATAACTTGTCTTGGTTTAGTTTGCTTCATAATATCTAATAAAGCATTAATTTCTTTTGCAGTTGTATTATCAAAAACTTTATTATTCCATGTTCCTTTTATGAACATAATTTGCAAAATAAAATTTCCATTAAATTGTTTCATTCCTGATACAATTTTTTCAACAGTTATTGTTTTGCTTATAGGTTGATTTATAGCATTTAATGTATCATCAAAAGCAGAATCTAATTTTAAAATAGGATTATCTACTTTTTTTAATGCTTTTAATACTTCGGGGTTATGAAGATTGGTTGCATTGGATAATACAGAAATTTTAATATTAGGATATAAAAGATTGCGTATTTTTATTGTTTCATCAATAATTTCTGTAAAATTAGGATTTAATGTTGGTTCACCATTACCTGAAAAAGTTATTACATCAATAGGGATATTATTTGTTTTAACTTCTTTCAATTTTTCTTCTAATTGTTGTTTTATTTCTTGAGATGTTGGAAATTGTTGTTTTGAAGAGTTATTCCAGCCACACTCACAATATACACAATTAAAATTACAGATTTTATTTTCTACTGGTGAAGCATTAACTCCCAGAGAATGTCCTAATCTTCTACTTATTATAGGACCAAAAACATAACTATTTCTTAATATTGTTGACATAATACTTTTTTTTATTTTTTGTTTATAAATACAAAAATACATAATTATGAATTATAATTTATCTATTATTAAATAATATATTCAAA
>JAFRQN010000203.1 GCA_017428585.1 Bacteroidota bacterium
AATTTATATATTTATATTTTAATAACAAATATAAAATGAAAAAATGAAGAAAAGATTATTTATTGGTCTTATAGCATTTGCTTTATGTATTATATTTACAGGTTGTGAAGAAGATGATGAAGAATTTGTAAACTATTCTCCGATTGATTATGATTATTATTTCGAAGATGAACAGCCAGAGTTAACAGAAACAACAAAACAATTAATTAGACAATATCATCAAAATCCTACTGAAGAAAATTATAACAAGCTTAGACAAGAAGTTATAAAAAATTATGATGCTGTTCTTGCAAAGAAAAATGCAAAACTTGCAGAATTAATAGAAGAAACAGCTGGAAGACCAGACGGTGATAAACTTGTAGAGGAATTGGAAGCAATAATCCAAGAAATGTATGATTCATATTGGGAAAGAATCGACTCAACAATGCTTCGTTTCACGGATCCAAGATTCCTACAATGGAACATAGAAAATGCTGCTAATTATGAATATATACCAGTAATGGGCGCTGGAGAACATGTCTATATTAAAAGAACGCCTATTACTAATAAAGAATATGCAGAATTTATAAATAGTACAGGATATAGAACTCCATCAAATTGGAGAAATAAAAAATATACAACTGGAGAAGATGATTATCCAGTAAATTATGTTTCCTATATTGATGCAGAAGCATATTGTAATTGGCTTACAACAAAAGATGGTATCAATACATATAGAATTCCAACTGAAACAGAATGGGAATTTGCAGCAGGACACATGCCAAAAGATGCTGCATTTAACTGTGGAGTAAACGATGGCAGAGTATCTGTTTATGAATATGACGGCATAACAAGAGGAGCGCATGGCGCAATAGATTTTTGGGGCAACGTTTGGGAATGGACATCTACTGCAAGAACTAATCCAAAATCTTTAGGAGTAAAAGGCGGATCTTGGAAATCATCAAGAACAGACTGCAGAACAGAAAATAGAAAAGAAAGCAGAAACCAAGATAAAGTGTATGATGATGTTGGATTTAGAGTAATAAAAGTATTAAATTAAAATAAGTTTGTTATTTAGAATATAGTTTTAAGGAATTTATTCTGTTGAAATTAAATCAAAATATCGAAAAAGAATCTAACAAAGCATCGCTTACTATAAAAACTGATGATAATGTTCTAATCAATGAATATATAAAGAATAAGAGTGAGTTGGCAGCGAAATGTATTGTAAACAAATACAGGCAGGATGTTTTTAAATATGTTGTAAACTATGTAAAAGATATTGATGATGCTTATGATATTTCGCAGGACATATTTATAAAGATTTTAAGCAAGATTGAACAGTTTGAACAACGCAGTTCTTTTAAGACTTGGATTTTTGCCATAACAAGAAATACCTGTTTAACTTTCTTGAAATCAAAAAACAATAATACAAATATATTTTCTGATGTAGATATAGAAGATTTAAACTCTAAATATCAATTGCCAGATAATTCACTGGAAACAAAAGAATTAAATGTTGCATTAGCAAAAGCTATAAAAAGTCTGCCTAAAAAACAACGAGAAAGTTTTTTTATGCACTATATATTAAAACTTAAACATCATGAAATAGCAGATATAACTTCAACAAGCGAAGGAACAGTCAAAGCAAATTGTTTTCAAGCTATAGCCAAATTAAGAAAAAAATTATCTAACTATGTATAATATATAATTTAATATGATAAAAAATTTACCAAAGAAAGAAATAAAAACATTAATTCCAGATTATGTATTTGATTTATTGGATAAATCAGAAAAAGATTCCTTTGAAGAGGAAATAAAAAAATATCCTGATTTACAGCAGGAATTACATGAAACACAAGCGTTATTTGATAAAGTAAACATTAATAATATAAATAAATATAACGATGAACAAATAGACAGCATTACAAGCGATTTATCAGACAACGTTATAAATAAATTAAATGAACTGAATACAAATAAAAATATACAGCCTATTGATAATAAAATAAATAATTCTTTAAATAGCAGCAAAAAAATAAGATTAAACAAATTATTACCAATATCAATAGCTGCAGCATTGGTAATATTATTTGCTGGTATTATTTACAATTTTAATTTAAAAAATACAAATAGTTCAACTTCATCAAGTGAATTTTTCACACAAGAAGAAAAAAATATAATTCAAGAAGAATTCGATAACAACAACACAACATTTGAAGATTATATTAGTATGTTAAGTGCTAATGGAATCAGCTTTACTGATTCAGATCTATATAGAGAGACAGTTGAAGATAGTTACGAATTAATTGAAAATAAAGATATCTATTCTATATTAGACATAGACTATATAAATAATTTAGAATTAGATGAATACATGCAGTATTATAATGATTATAATGATATGCATGAAATAATAATAAATGAATTAGATAATTTAAATGATGAAGAATTTTCAATATTAATGGAGAATTTTTAAAATGAAATTAAAAATGTTATTCAAAAATCTTTTATTCGTTAATTGCATCGCTCTTTGTTTCCTCTTTTCATATAATAACGCTTTTTCACTTGACAAAGACAAGGATGCCAAAAAGAATGATAAAGAATGCAAAGTTGATTTTAAAGGGAAAAGCAAGAATGCAATGGAAAAGATGGATATGTTAAAAAAAATGAAATTATTAGAAGCATTAGATTTAGATTCTAATAATTCAGAAAAATTTTTATCTGTCTATACTTTATATGAAAAACAAATAAAAAACAAGTTTGAACAAATCCAAACTTTGAAAAGAGAATTAAATAAGGAACTCAAAGACAACGCTAATATAGCAAAAAACAAAATAGAAAACTTCTTAACGCTGCAAAAAGAAGTTAATGATTTAAGA
>JAFRQN010000028.1 GCA_017428585.1 Bacteroidota bacterium
TACATAGGGTAGGAAGTATTATATTCGTTCCATGTTGGAAAAGAAGAATTTATGTTATTAGAAAACCGCATTCCGCCTGAAAAGGATGCTCCCGAACAGTCTGTTCCTGAAAATGGTACTAATATAGAATTGTTATAATTAGTTATTTCTTCCTGCCATGATAAATATGTGCTTGTTTGAGATAATATAAACCAGCTATCACCGTAATTTGTTGTTTTCCATACTAATCCACTACTTGAAGCATATCCAGTTCCATTAGGATAAACCATTATATCTGTAAGACCTGAATAATAATTTGTATGACCATTTAATGGTATAAATGACAATGAAAAAGCTGTCCATGTTTCTCCTCTATCTGTTGAACGCCATATAATACGATGATCTCTTATAGAATTTGTGTCAGCTGGATAGCATCCACCGCCTACAACATACATCGTATCTCTATTTAACATAAAACAACCCCAAGTATCTATTATATTTTGATTTACCAAATCATTAATATAGCTTATGCCACGCCATGTAACTCCACCATCATCTGATTTGTATATTCCTTCTGGACCAGAGCAGATGCCGTGCTGTGTATCAACAAAATGAACACTCTCTAAAAACCAGCCAGATACTGAACTAATTTGCCAAGTTTCTCCGCCATCTGTTGTTCGTGCAACTTTGCCTAAATAATCGCCATAGCTTCGTCCACAAATCCATCCGTGGGTAGAGTTTAGAAAATACACATCTAACCATTGAACTGCTCTTGCGGCTGCAGGTAGATTTTCTAATTTTTCCCAATATTTTGCTTCTATTTTTATGTTTGACAAACACAATAATAAAAGCCAAATAAATAATATATATTTTTTCATTTTTATTACACTTTTTGTTCTATTTAAAAATAATAATTTTAATAAAAAAATACAACTTTGTTGTATTTTTTTATTAAAAAGATGAACAATATTTAATAAAAAATAAATATTTTTTATCTTGCTATAACAATATTAGTTGAATATTTCTTTGTTGGAGTTGTTAAAACTAAAATATAAGTTCCAGAGCATAAATCATTTACAGGAATAGCAAAATGCAGTCTGTTAGCATTATCTTGTACATTCCAATTCTTAATAATAACTTCTTTCCCAAGATAATTAACAATAGATAAATAATGTTCTCCTTGTTCTATAACATCACATTCTACATTAACAACATCATTTAAAACAGGATTGTTTTCTATTTTAAGTTTAGGTGAATAACCATAATTTATTAATCTATTTCCGCCTTGAGTGCATGTTTTTATTGTGAGATAACCGTTTTCATATATATTTTGACTTTCTGGAGATACTTTTACATTTCTTATGATTATACCAGTAGAATCTGTCTGTCCTAATAAAACATTACCTTTTATTCTACACAATTCTAATTCCTCATTAGCATTTAAATGATTTATATTTATATCTGATATATTTATTATTCGATTATTGGTGTCTATTGTTTTACTTATATTGCCTATATTAACTTTTTTAGGATAGAACAAAGTTCTGTCTAATTCCAATTCAATATTTTCTATATTTAAATTATTTAATTCAGTAGAACTTGATTTCAAATATATTGGTATTTCATAATTAGTTAAATTAGGTGATATTCTATCATGTTTTGATACTCTAAATATCAATTCCATTTTAGCTGTTTCAGCAGTTAAATTAATAGAATCATTCATCCTGCAGCTGCGTTCTATAGTTAGATGTATTGTGGAATTATATATATTAGTTTCTGGACTTGAAAAATATAATGGTATTCTTTCTGTTTTATTTTTTTCTATTAATA
>JAFRQN010000204.1 GCA_017428585.1 Bacteroidota bacterium
AAAGCTGTTTTTTTACCAATTAAAGCTTCAAATATAGCTTTTGTATTATTTACTGCTAATCCCATACTTCCTGCCATAAAAACAGGAAACATTAGAAGACGTTTCTTCCAATCATAATGAATTGCTTGCTGTCCGTATAAATAAAATAAGAAAGTTGCTATTGTAGCTAATACGAATACAGACATCAAAGAATAAAATGTATCTACACCATCTGTATAATTTTTTATTAATACTACAGGAATATTTAATATCGCTGTCAAAATGATAAAAGGAAATACTACATTACTTGTTAAATGAGCATAGGCTTCAAGTTTAACTTTTAATGGTAATTTAGATTTTATAATTTTAGGTAATAATTTTCTTGCATTTTCGATAAAACCTTTAGTCCATCTAAATTGTTGTACTTTTAGAGAGTTTATATCTTCAGGTAATTCTGCTGGAGATGTTACATCATTTAAATATAAAAACTTCCATCCTTTTAATTGAGAACGATAACTTAAATCTAAATCTTCTGTTATAGTATCAAGCCCCCAATTTCCTGCATCAATAATAGTAGCCTTTCTCCATATACCTGCAGTTCCATTAAAACTGAAAAATAAGTCAGCATTACATCTTGTTTGTTGTTCTATACAAAAATGAGCATCTAAAGCTAATGCCTGTGCTTTAGTAATTAAAGAAGCATCTTCATTAATATGCTCCCAACGTGTTTGTACTAATCCTATTTCTGGATTTTGAAAATAAGGGACTGTATCCATTAAAAAATTTGGATCAGGTATAAAATCTGCGTCAAAAATAGCAATAAATTCACCTTCTGCTACTTCTAAGGCTTCTTTAAGAGCACCAGCTTTATAACCTGTTCGATCAGTTCTATGTAGATATTTAATATTATATCCTTTATGTTGGTACGTATTAACAAGTTCTTTTGCTAAAATTTGTGTATCATCAGTAGAATCATCCAAAACTTGAATTTCTAATTTGTCTAATGGATATTTAATATTGCAAACTGAATTAATAAGTCGTTCTACAACAAAATATTCATTAAACATTGGCAGCTGAATTGTTACTTTTGGTAGTTCACCTTTAATTTCAGGCTTTTGTTTCTTTTGATTGCAAGTTTTTTTGTAAACATAAACTAATACAAAACTGTGTATACCAAAAATTAGTAGTACGCACATCGACAAAAAATATAAAATTAATATTATTTTTTCCATAATAAAGCGGTTATTATAACCACATTAAATTTGACATTCGTTATTTAGAGTTTTTGAATTTTATATTAATTAATTTTAATTATTTACCAACCAGATACAACAGCTAACATAATATCTTCTGATATTTGTAATAAAATAGATTGTATTGCTTCATTACGTGCTGTTGATATATTGGTTATATCAAATAATTGATAATTAGAGAATGTTTTTTCCCATATTTGTTTGCAATTTATATTGTCATAATATTTAACAGAAACACTTACTGATATCTTTCTTTCTGTTTCTAATTCATTTGTTCCAATAGTCTGAGTTGATTCTGTAATAGATGTTATTGTTGTAGATATCTTTGCATCTCCATTGTTTTCAGCAAGTTCAAATGAATTATCTTTTTGAAAATCAGATATTAAATTGTTTTCTAATTCTATTTTATAATTTGGATTACCAAAATTACTATTATCTATAATTGTTTCTATTTGTAAGGTTTTTAAATGCTCTGGAATGGATCCACCTTTGAAAGAATAACATCCATTAGAAAAAAAGCATAACAACAGAACAATTATAATATTCCTAAATTTAATATACTTATAAATAATTGTTTGCATATTTAAATATTAGAATATAGAATTTTTATATTATGTTAAATATGGATTATATAGTTTTTCATCTTTTAATGATGTAGGTTCTCCATGTCCTGTATAGATACAATAATCATCAGATAAAATAAATAGTTTTTCTTTTATTGATTTTATTAATGTATTAAAGTCTCCTCCATCAAAATCAGTTCTACCAATACTTCCATTAAATAATGTATCACCAGAAAAAATAATTTTTTCTTTTTCAAAAATATAACAAACACCTCCTTCTGTATGTCCAGGCGTAAACACTACTTTAAATTTTGTATTGCCAAATTGTAAAGTTTCTCCGCCATTTAATAATATATCAGCATGTGTTGGTTCTATTTTAAAACCCATATCTTCTGGTATTTGTAATCTATATTCATCTGCTCTATGTATTACTATTGGAACATTTGTTGCTCTTTTTAATTTTGCCAAATCACCTATATGATCCCAATGTCCATGTGTTAATAATATATATTTAAGTATTAAATTTTTATCATTAATAAATTGTAATAGTGCATCACAACAGCCAAAGGCTGCATCAATGATAATACATTCATTAGATTCATCATATACTATATAAACATTATTTTGTATAGGTCCGCTAATCAGATTTGCTATTTCCATTTTTTATAATAATACAAGAATAATTACTATTATATAAATTACAATCTAACTACATTATACAAATATAAATGTTTTTTATGAAAAAACAATCTTTTTTATACAAAATGATTTATTTTATATAATAAAGGTTGTAAAATTAAATAATTATAATAATTTAAATATAGTGTATTTAATTATATTTATGTATTTTTGTTATTAAATATAT
>JAFRQN010000205.1 GCA_017428585.1 Bacteroidota bacterium
GTTTCGCTGGATATCATTCTATGTTCTTCTAATTGACTGCTTGTTTCTTTTAACTGCTGCGCTATATTTGATAATTGTTTTTGTATTTGCTCATGTTTTTGCAGTATATTTTCTATTTGTTTTTGTTGCTGCCAATTTATTTCTTTTTTATCACCGTTTTTTCTTAATTCTTTTTCTACATTTTCAATATTTCGTTTTAATTGCTCTGTTTCTTTTTGTATTTGATTTAAATTAGTTAAAGCCTTTGTTTGATTATCGCTGGCTTCTTTTGATACTTCCTCCAGCGATGGAAGACGTAAATGCAATGTTTGCGTCTTTGCAGTTTTTGGTCCAGATACTACATCATTGTCAGCAACTTCAAAATAAAATTCATAAATATCCTCAGGCATGATGTCAAGTTTATTTAAATCCCATATATATGAAATTTCTAAAGTTGAAATTTCTTTATTGTTTGTAAAAGGAATATTTATATTTCTATATTTTTTGTCGGGGTCTGAATATTTTGATGATAATAGTTTATATTTTAAGTTTAATCCTGAAAAACCATAGTCGTCAGATATATTTAATTTTACTGGCAATACTGCCTGTTCTGTAACTTGCACATCAGAAGTAGGATAAATTAAAGAAATAGTAGGTGAGTCATCATCTAACGCTATTACAGAGTATTTTATAGGATTATCATTTTTTAATCCTAAATCATCTGTCAATAAAAAATGATATTCGCCGTTTTCGTGTATTCTGAATCCGCCATACAATTCTGTTCCATTTATATTTAATGGATATTTTATTGTATCAATTTTTGAAGCATTTACTTCTTGCTCATTCTTTTCAAAAATAATATAGGCATCTTTTAACTTTTTATTTGTTTTGATATTGAAGCTAACATAACTGCCTTTTAGTGCAGTAATATCTGCTGTTTGTTCATCCAATGATGCTGGAACCATTCCTGTATAATTAGGATATTGAACTTTGCCGCTAAATGAACGAATTAATGGCTTGTCTATAATATTTATATGTGCAGTATCTGTTAAAACTAATGTATTAAGCCATGAGCCTGCACCATAAAAAGATATATCTTGCTTTAATGATGAAATTTCGTATGAATATACATTGTTTTCACTGCGTTTTAATCTATATTCATCATAATTTTTTTGTTCTACTTCTTTTATATATAAGTTTATATATTCAGGTGCTTCACCTGAAGCATGTATTTCTATTTTTGTATTAGTACCACGCAAAATATCGTTGTATTTGCCAGAAATATATAGTTTATAAGGTGCCGGAGGAATAAATGATTTATTATAGTTCACTAAACGATTAAAAGAATGGTTTAATCCATTAGAACTACTAATACTTATAAAACTGAGCAAAATTGCAAATAGAGCAAATAAAAGTATAATTCTTGTGCGTTTTTTATTTATTATAACTTCAAAATTTTTATCTTTCGTTTCATCGTAAACATTTTGTATGTTTAGTTGAATTAATTCCTGTGATACTCCTTTAACTGCATCTGCATTTGTGTCAGATGATAGTTGTAAAGCATTACCTAATTTATCTTTAATGGTAGGGTAAAAATTACCAATTCTTAATGCAGTATCATTTATAGATGGAAGATATTTTTGAACTTTTAATGCTCTTAGTATAGAAGAACCTGTTGTTAAAATAAATGTTGCAAAAGTTATAATTAATAAAGAAGCATCTAAAAAAGTACGAAATTTTGTATCGCCTTGTGCAAAATATTCTATTATAACTGCAATCAGAATTAAAATACAAAACACACCCAATGTCTTCAGCAAACCATTTAAAATTAGATTTGCTGTTTCTTTTGTTCTTGTTGAATTAACTTTATTGTATAATACTTCAAAAATATCTTTATTCATTGTAAATAATTGTTGTTATGATTGTTTATTATTAAACATAAAAATCAAAAATTTATATGTCAAAATCATCCATTTTTGTTTCTGTTTCTGATATTAGTTTAGTTATTTCTTCATTGCCTAATTCTTTGGGTACAACAAAAGTATCAATAACTAAAATATCAATGCTTGTAAATGGCAGAGGCAAAACAAATTTATCCCAGCTTTTATTAAATATCTTCTTATTTTTAATTTTGCAACGTAATAGTACTAATGGTGCTTGAGCTCTTTGCGATACTATAAATGCTCCTGCTTTCAATTTTTTTCTTGGACCTCGCGGACCATCTGGAGTTATTAGTATTGTTTCTTTCCCACCATAATCAATCATTTTCTTTAGAACCATTGTTTTATTTTTTGAAGAAGATCCTCGTATCAATTTGTATTGAAGAATTGTTAAAAGTCTTGCAAGAATTTCTCCGTCTTTGCTTAAGCTAACTACAGCATTGAAGTTGTTTTTAGAAAAATACTGCCATACTGGCAGCATTTCACCATGCCAAAAAGCAATTATGCTCGGTTCTTTTGGTAATTGTCCTTTTATATTAATTTTCCAAGTTTTTGCTATTATTTTGAGTAAATAAATTAGTATTGTATATTTATGCATTATAAAAAAATAATCTATATTATTTCATTATACAAATATAATAAAAAAATTTTTTGTTATAAAAATAAATATCATTATAGTTTTTTATAAATTATATATGTTTATAAATTTAAAAAATAAAAAATTTGAAACCTTATTATTTATTTTTATTTTTGTATAATATGAAATTATTTTATAAATTAAATTATAATGTTATAAATTATAAAATATCTCTTCTATAAATAGAATTGTAGAATATAACTTAGAATATGAGAAAAGAAATAATTATAAATTCAGCAATTAATGAAGTAAGGGTTGCTATAACAGAGGAAGGACATTTAGCAGAATTTTTTATAGAAGTACCAGAAAGAGAAAAGCTTTTAGGAAATATATATTATGGGAAAATTAGCAAAATTGCTACAGGTATAAATGCTGCGTTTGTTAATATTGGACTTTCACAGGATGCTTTTTTGCATTTCTCAGATGTAGATGATACAAATATAAATAGTTTGGACAACCAACTTGATATTGTAGATCATGCTGACGAACAAAATTATGATTTTAGTAATAGTACAGAAGAAATAACAGAAGACAATAATGAAGATTTTTATGATAAAGAATTAAACAGTAAACAAATTATAAAACCTTCTGATGTAGGTAATGTTACTAAACAATTTACTATTTTTGAAACTAAGCGTTCTGGAAATGTAGTTATTGATTTACAGGAAAATAAAGAAGTTCTTGTACAGGTTGTAAGAGAAGCATATTCTCATAAAGGTATGAAAGTATCTACTAAAATTACTTTGCCAGGACGTTATGTAGTTCTTTTGCCATTTGAGAAAACAATAGGAGTATCAAGGAAAATTCAGCATAAAGCAGAAAGACGTCGATTATTTAATCTTGCAAAAAAAGCATTGCCAGAAGGCTTTGGATGTATAATTCGTACAGCTTCACTGGGAAAAAGTTTAGATGAACTTATAGCTGATTGGGAGAATTTGCTTGTTACATGGAAAAATATTGAAGAAAAAATTGAGGTTGCAAGACAAATGCAGCAACCAATGCTGGTTTATCAGGATATGTTGCTGGCAGCGAGTGTTATTCGAGATTATTTCAAAGATGATATTTCAAGGGTTGTTGTAGATTCTAAAAAGTTATATACAAATATTATTGAATATCTAAAGAATAATTCTCCTAATTTAGTTGATAAAGTTGAATTATATACAGGCAGTCTGCCTATTTTTGAGGTGCTGGGAATTGAAAAAGAACTGCATAGAACCAATAAACGTGTTTTATCTTTAATGAGCGGAGGTGATATTGTTATAGAAAAAACTGAAGCTCTAACTGTAATTGATGTAAATTCAGGACGTTCAGTCGAAACAGATCAAGAAAAAAATGCAGTTCGTACAAATTTAGAAGCAGCATTGGAAATAGCACGTCAATTACGGCTGCGTGATATTGGCGGAATTATAATAGTTGACTTTATTGATATGAAGAAAGCGGAAAATCGTCGAAAAGTATTTAATTTAATGAAAAATGAGGTAAGAGCTGATAGAGCAAAAATAGTTGTTTATCCTTTAACTCAATTAGGATTAATGCAAATAACAAGACAACGCATTAATCAAAACTTAGGTGAAAAAGTCAGTGATATCTGTCCAATGTGTGCAGGTTTGGGCCGTATACCTTCTAAATCAGAATTATTAAACTCTATAGAAAAATGGCTCAAAAATTTTAGAGCGCGTTCTAATGAATTTAAAATTACTTTATTGGTACATCCACAAATTGCAGAGTACTTGACAGAAGGACAAATGACTATTGTTTCGAGATTAATGATTAAATATTTTATTAAAATCAGCGTTCAGCAAAATGATTCAATAAATATTGACAAATTTAGGGTAATATCAGACAGGAAACAGAAAGATATTACTAATGAATACATGAATTAGTTTACGTTATATTCAAGTTAAATTTGTATTAATTTGTATTATATGAAATGAGTATGAAAAAACGAAAAATATGTATACTGGGTGCAACAGGATCTATTGGTACACAAAGCTTAGATATAGTCCGAAAAAAAAGAGATTTATTTGAAGTACAAACATTAACTACTAATGTAAATATTGAATTGCTTGAAAAACAATGTGTTGAATTTAATCCAAAGAATGTAGTAATTTCTGATTTAAATTCTTATAATAGGTTTAAGGAAATAACAACATTTAAGGGCAATATTTTGTTTGGTACAGATGCATTGCAGCAAGTTGCATCTGATAAAGAATGCGATCTTATTATATCATCTTTGGTAGGATTTGCAGGAGTACTGCCTACGCTGCGAGCAATAGAAGCAGGTATAGATGTTGCTATTGCTAATAAAGAAACGCTTGTTAGTGCAGGAAAAATCATTACAGATGCAGCGAAAAAGAATAATGTTAATTTACTGCCTATTGACAGTGAACATAATGCTATTTTGCAGTCTATTGTTGGTGAGAAAAAAACTTATATTGAAAAATTAATACTTACAGCAAGCGGCGGCCCTTTCTTCAATCTGGATAAATCATTATTTAGTTCGATTACAACACAACAAGCTTTAAATCATCCAAATTGGAAAATGGGGAACAAGGTTACAATTGATTCTGCTACGATGATGAATAAAGGCTTTGAAGTAATGGAAGCATATTGGTTGTTTGGTATAGATATTAATAGAATAGATGTTTTAATTCATCCTCAATCAATAATTCATTCTTTAGTACAATTTATTGACGGTTCTGTAAAAGCTCAATTAGGTATGCCTGATATGAGGATTCCTATTTCATTTGCACTAAATTATCCTAATAGATTCTATTTTGATTTTAAACGTTTAGATTTATCAGAAATATGCAATTTGCAATTCTTTAAGCCTGATTTGGAGAAATTTGTATGTTTAAAAATAGCTTTTGAAGCTATAAAAAAAGGTGGAAATTGTCCTGCTATAGTAAATGCTGCTAATGAAATTGCTGTAAATGCTTTTATTAGTGAGAAAATAAAGTTTATAGATATTCCTAAATATATTGAATTAGCATTACAGTCTATTAATTTTATAGATAATCCAAGTTTAGATGATATTCTTGAAACAGATAGAGAAACAAGAGCCTATTTAATAGGCAAAAGTAAAACTATATAATTTTAATCATTATTCTATTTTTTTTATCATTTATAGATTTTGTATATAGATATGAACTTTTTATTATATTTAAGGTGGAGCGTATCTCCAGAAATACTGCATTTTGGCAATATTTCTGTTAGATGGTATGGTTTATTATTTGCATTGACTTTTATTGTTGGTTATGAAATATTAGCATATATATTTAGAAGAGAGAATGTAGATGTTAAAAAATTAGACGTATTAACAATATATATTGTTCTTGGTACTGTTATTGGAGCAAGATTAGGACATTGCTTGTTTTACAGTCCATCATATTATTTAAGCAATCCTATTGAGATAATCAAGATATGGGAAGGAGGATTGGCAAGTCATGGTGGTGCGATTGGAATTATTTTTGCTATTTGGCTGTTTGTTAGACGAGATCGAAGTTTTTCAATGTTATGGATTTTAGATAGGTTAGTAATTGTTGTAGCTTTAGGTGGGTTATTCATAAGGACTGGAAATTTCTTTAATTCAGAAATTTATGGTTTGCCAAGTACTGCTCCATGGGCAGTTATTTTTACTGCGATTGATGAAATACCAAGACATCCTACACAATTATATGAAGGACTTGTATATTTTTGTATATTTTTATTATTATTTTCTATTTATAAAACAAAAGGATTTAATAATTTTAAAAGTGGATTTATTTTTGGATTATTTTTTATTTTAACTTTCACAGCAAGATTTTTAATAGAATTTGTGAAAGAAGTTCAAAGCAGTTTTGAATCAGGTATGGTTTTAGATATGGGACAAATTTTAAGTATTCCTTTTATTTTAATTGGAATATACTTTGTTTGCAGACCAGCAAGAAAGAATATTGGAAAATCATAATATTAAATTTTAAAAGAATAAAATATATTTAATCAATAAATTAATTATAATTTTAAGGCTGCATTTAAGAAAATGAATTTGCAGCTTTTTTTATGAATAGTTAAATTAAGTATAGTAATAATAATCTATTGTTGAGTTTTAAGAAAAATGAAATTAAAAAAATATCTTATAGTAGTTGATGATATAGATAAATCAAAACAATTTTATTGTAATTTATTTGGTTTAGAACTTATAACAGATAATAATGGAAATATGATTTTATCGGAAGGACTTGTTCTGCAGCAAAAATCATATTGGGAGATATTTTTAGGAAAAGAGATTATTCAGGAAAATAATTCATCGGAACTATATTTTGAAGAAGAAAATATAGAGGATTTTGTTATAAAACTTGAAACTTTGTATCCAAACATAAAATATGTTAATAGATTAATGACACATTCTTGGGGACAAAAAGTAATAAGATTTTATGATTTAGATGGAAATCTTATTGAAGTTGGA
>JAFRQN010000206.1 GCA_017428585.1 Bacteroidota bacterium
ATTGTTATTATCTATTTTATCATTTATTTCAATTTCATAAAAACTCTAACCTATAAATGGTATAAAATCACCATCTTCTGTAGTTATTTTTTTTTGTACATTATATTTATTCAATACTTGTGTTAATCCAGCTTGCATTAAAAAAATCATATAAACTCCTTAATCAAAAAATAATTTATGTCTTCTTATAAAAAAACGCCTATCTTTTTTTGTTTTCAAATAATATATAATATCCGCCAATGCTTCATACAAATTGTAATCTAAACTATCTATTTCTCCTATAGTTTCTTTTTTATATTTTTTTGCTATATAATTAAGATCGCTCATATAATTACTTTTTAAAGTATTAATATTTATATTTACTTTTTGTTCTATCATATTTACAACCTGAACAAATAGAGTCTCAGAAAAATAAACAGGACATACTTGTATTGAATCCATTGCAAAATTTTGTATATAAGGTTTTAATTGATATACTTTTTTAAAATTCTCAAACCTATCATCATATTTGTTATATAATCTTAATTGAGATTTAATCTCATTTATATATTTAACTATTTCTTCAATTGAAAAAGAAGGAAAATTTATTAAATAATCCATATATGGATTATTTAATTGAATAGCTATAAAAGCAGAAGCAATTTTATATAAATAATTCTCTCTTTGATGCAATAAAGAAGCCATAATAGTATTAGTTGATAAAGCATTTTTTTTTATATTATCATCTTCATTCAAAACATAAAAATTATATTTTTCATAAAAAAAGACATTATAACCCAAATCAGCCATCGGTTTTTTGGGTAGTAAATCATATAATCCTGCCTGCAAAACAAATATCATTGATTACTCCATAAAATACTATAAAAAGATATTAATTAAAATTTTAAATACATTTAATTAAACAAAAATTATTTTCTAGCTTTTAGTGTATAATTTAAAATATAAATATCTTTTTTACAAAGAAAAAAGAATTAAAAGTATTTGGAATTATACAAAAATATAATATAATACACTATTTATTTAGAAAAATTTTTATTTAATAATTTTACGTGTATTTTTTAACTCTGAAATAAAATCACAAATTTTATCATATAGATTAGGCAAACTATTATCCATCAAATCTATTTTGAATTCCCTAAATCTTTTATTATTCATTTGTATAAATATATTATCATTATTAAAACTACGTTTTATTGCTTCAATATATTCATTGTTTATATTGTCCTTTGATTGTATAAATTCTAATAACGTATCTTGGTAATACTCTCCCACTGTTACAGGATATATACTAATATCATCTATAACCTTTATTGTCAACCATTCTTCTATTTTATAACCTTTTAAAAATATCTTTAAGTATTCTCTATTATGCAAATAGTAATATTGAAATTTTGCAATCTCATAATTAAACATAGTTAAAACATCCTTCATTGTAACAAATGGGAAAGATACTATTAAATCTGCATAATTGTATTTTACTTGTGTTGCAATTATATTATGTATTTGTGGTATTAAATCATTCTTATCTTCTATCTTATCTTCAATATCAATTTCATAGAAACAATAATTATTATAAGGAATAAATTCTAATTCATCCATAACAATTATATCTTGCCTTTTAATTTTATTTAATACTTTATTTAATCCAGCTTGTAATAAAAAAATCATAATATATCGTCCCTAAAAAAATATTTTATTTTTTCTTTTTAATAATCTTCTATCTTTTTTTGTATCATTATAAAACATAGCATCAGCTAATGCTTCATATAGATTATATTCTAAGTTGTTTATTTCCCATATAAAAATATTTTTATTACTTGATATAAATTCAGCTTCCTTCTTGAATGTATCTATATATTCATAATTCATATTTCCCAATTGTTCGAAAATCTTTATATTTTGACTCGAATCAAAACAAATACCACACAAAAAAATAGTATTTAATGCTGATAACTGAATATATGGTTTAAGATTATTATCTTTCTTAAATTTTTCAAACCTAGCTTCTTCTGTTTCACAATTCTCAACATCTGCATCCATATACACTTTTAATCCAAATCTTACATCATTTATATATTTTATTAATTCTTCTATTGTAAAACTAGGGTAATCAATAACAAAATCAAGATATGGATTATTTATTTGTGAACTAACAATTCTTAATGCAAGATCTTTTAAATAATTATCTTTAATTTTAGACGATAAAGAGATTGCTTTATTTATGTATGTTGCTTCTCTTGCGACGCAAAAAACATATTTTTCATAAAAATAAATATCATTTTCTAATTCATACATTGGTTTTTTTGGAAGTAGCTCATATAATCCAGCCTGTAATATGAAAATCATAAATACACCTCACTATATGATAAAATTAATTATAGTATTATTCAAATAAAACAAATATAATATTTTTACAAATATAATTAAAAGTTTTTTATAATTAATTAGAATTAATAATCATGAGCGACAAATATACACAAAAAATATATTTCGATGCTGAAGTTGATGTAAACAAAAAAAGTTTACAAAAAACACAAAAAGAAATAGAAAATCTTAATCCAAAAATAGAAGCTAATATTTCTGTAAAAAACGCGTCGAATGAATTTGGGCAATTAAAAAGACAAATTGATGAGTTGGCAAAAAGTCAAGCTGCACAATTAAAAACATTAAAGGAAGCTGGGCAGGCAGGCACAAAAGAATATAAAAACTTAGAAGCTCAGTTACAAAATACATACAAATATATAAATGATTTAGATAAAACTAAATTATCTTTAAATGTTGATACAGAAGCATTTAATAAATTACAAAATACTTTACATAATTTAGATTTAGGTGTCGATACTCAAAAATTAGAAAATCAATTAAAATCTATTACACAAAGTCTAAAAGATGTAGGTAGTATAGATTTGGAAAGTCTAAAACAATTTGCGGCCTATCTTCCTGAGGAACAATTCAAACAATTAAATGAAGATTTAGTACAATTAGGAATAAAATTAGAAGAAGTTAAAAATATAAAAGATATATTTAAAACGGCAGATGATTATGATAAAGCATTAAATTCTTTATATAAATTATTAGATACACAAAAAAAACAATTAAATGAAATGCAACAGGCAGGCAAAACAGGTTCTGAAGCATATAATCAATTATCAAAAACAGTAGATGATACAACAAACAGAATTGTTGAATTGCAAAGCGCAAGCAAAAAATTAAATTTTATAGAAAATACAAAAAATTTCAATGAAGCAATTAGTCAATTTGGATTTGTTAGTCAAGGTATATCTACCTTTGTAACTTCTTTACAAACTATAACTGATCCTTTTGTTAATTTGGATACTGCGACCGCTCGTATAAAAACATTAGGAGGTGCGGCCAAAGAAAATGCAGAAAATTTTGAAAAAATGTCTTTGGCTATGTCTAAGAAGATACCAATCAATGCGGCAGATATACAATTAGCTTCTTATAATGCTTTATCTGCTGGAATAAAAGCTACAACAGAAGATATGAATGCTTTTATGGAAGCATCCGCGAAGCTGGCCGTAGGAGGTGCAGAATCAATTAATAATACTGTTGATTTATTATCTTCTTTAATCAATGCTTATGGTGAGTCCGCTGAGAAAGCTACTGAGTATTCTGATGCTTTGTTTAAGACCGTGAATTTAGGAAAAACTACAATCCCTGAACTCGCCGCCTCCTTGTCTCAAGTTATACCAACCGCCGCCGCCTATGGTGCTTCTATTAGGGACGTGGGCGCCGCATTAGCTTTGATGACCGCAAAAGGCGTGCCGACCGCACAGGCTACTACTCGTTTAAATCAAATGCTAATTCAAATGCAAAAACCTTCTGCAAATTTACGTAAAATTATTGCGGCTACTTCTTTGTCAGTTGAAGAGCTGGGCAATAAAGTACGCGGAGGTGATTTTATTGGTGCATTAAAAGATTTACAAAAAGCATTTGAAGAGACTGGCTACTCCGCTACGCAGGCGTTCGGCTCGGCTGAGGCCTCCTCTGCTTTTAATACTCTTACAGGTGATATAGATAGTTTAGCTAATACATTAAATGAATTTAATAATGCGGCTGGAACTACTGAAGACGCGTTCAATGATATGTCAAACACAATAGAAAATAAATCTAAACAATTAAAAACAATCTTAGAAAGTATGCTTATAAGTGTTATGGATATTACAGGGCCAATAGGAGAAACAGGGGTGGCAAGCGTACAAGTAATGCAGGAATTATTACCTTATATCCAAACATTAAACGGTGTAGCTACGATGTTTGGAAATACAAAAAATATGATAACAGGATTAGCAGATTCTATTACTACTATATTAATACCAACTTTTACAAAATATGCAAAAGGTGTAAATATAGCAACTGAAATGCATAAAAAATTAAATTTAGTTATGAACTTTTTAAAGGCTCATCCCTTATTAGTTTCATTGCCTATAATTATTGGATTAGTAAAAGGATGTATAGAATTATATAAAGCCTTAAATAAATCTGCAGAAGAACAGAAAAAAATTAATTTGGAAACTAAAAAACATACTGAGGAACTTATAAACAATAACAAACAAAGAATAGATACAATAAACAATATAGATGTATTAATCAAAAAATATGAAATTTTAGGAAAAAAGACAAGTCTTACTAAAAAAGAAGAGGCGGAGCTGGCAGATGTACAAAAACAATTAAATAAAGAAATCCCAGAAGCACAAATTGGCGTCTTGTCTTATTCTGAATCTTTGGATATATTAAGGAAAAAGTCTGCCGAGTCCTCAGACGAATTAGCAAGGCTAAAAACAGAAACGAAACAATTTGAAAAAAATAAAAAAAGAGCGGGATTGTCCCGCTCTTTTTTTGTAAAATGTTTTTTACTGTTTAGTCCAAATTCTATTATTAAGATTTAAATCTTCCACAATGCTGATAGCAAGTTCTAAATCATTAAAATAGCTCATTGTTTGTTTTTCATTAATTACGCTTCTATGATATCTTGGTTCAAACAGATTTCCTTTATATGGAATTGCTATATAAATATTAGAATTTACAAAAGACAACATTATATCTTTATTAGTCTTGCGTTTGAAATCCAATAATCTTTGCATTATACTTGATGAGAGTATATAACGCGCTTCTATTTGATCAGAACCATAGACAGCAAATTCTTTTTCAAATTCAATATCTTCAAGCTGAACAAGCTCGCCGTAGTGTTTATTCAATTTCTGAAAAGCAGTACCGATTCTTCCAAATTTTCTTTCTGCGAAATCAGGCAAAACAAAATACTTTCCATTGAAATTTTTATTAAAATCTGCTTTGAAAAACAAACCATTAAAAATATCAACCCATCTTTCCTTGTCATCATCACCTGCAGACGTTTTATAAGATGCATGGACTTCTGAGAAAGCTATTTCTGTTTTATCTATAGTACCATAAATTAAATCATCACCATAATATCTATCAGGAGTATTGGTAAATATACCTGACTCTATAAATTCGTTCTTTTTAATAAAATCTTTTGATGAATACTTCAAGTCTTTATGAATAAACTCTATTATAGGAGTAATTATATTATTTTTAAAACTATCAACAAAAGCGCTTTTATTGCGTTTTAGATAATAAAAATAAACTCCAATACCCATAATAAAAAGAATTATGGTTATTATTAATGGAACATTTGCACTCTTATTATCAAATGGAACACCATAAACAGCTTTATTGATTAAAAAGCCAATCACCCATAGAGCTATAAAAATAAGAATAAAAACTATTGTAGTTATAAAATTTTTATTTTTTGCCTGCTTGCGTTCTTTATCAATAGATTCAAGTTTTGGTAATAATTCAGTATCGTAAAATGTTTTAAATTCTTGTTTAGTTTTCATTGTACAAAATGCTTATTATTTATTAAATAAATCTTTAATATTGACATTTTGCTTTTCTACTTCTAATGCTTCAAAAGAAGGTTTAGCTTTCATGCCTTTCATGCCAGCAATGATATTTGTAGGGAACATTTGCACAGCATTATTATAAGAATTAATAGCAGCGTTATATGCTCTTCTTGAAGCAGAAAGCTGCTCTTCTATTTCATTCATAGCACCTTGTAATTGCAAGAAATTAGTGTTTGATTTTAAATCTGGATAATTTTCAGCAGCTACATTGATTGAGTGCAATGCTTTGTTCATTTTATTGCTTAAATCAATTTTTTCATCAGCTGAAAGATTGTTGCTCATAGCTTTAGAGCGCAGCTCAGTGATTTCTGTAAGAACGCTTTTTTCATGTCCCATATACTGCTGAACAGCAGCTACAAGATTTGGAATAAGATCATATCTTTTTTTCAAATAGGTATCTATACCTGCAAAAGCATTTGTTACTTGATTGTTTTTTGCAACTAAACTGTTATTAATACCTATAAAAATAATCAGAACTAAAACAACTGCAGCAATTATTATAATCCAAGTTGTTGACATTTAATTTTTCCTTATAAATATGTTGAATAATATTAATTAAAATAGTTTATATCCATTATTTATTTAGAATTATAATACTTTTCAAATCAAAAAATAATATAATTATTA
>JAFRQN010000207.1 GCA_017428585.1 Bacteroidota bacterium
ATAAAAAATATTATATAAAAATAAAAAAATTTATATTATATTTGAATAATTAAAATTGATTTTTATTTTATCATTAATTTAAACTAAATTATTATGAAAATTATAAAAATTATTGCTGCTTTAACTTTAATGGTAACATTAGCAGCTTGTTCGAAAAACGAAAACAACCAAAAAATGTCAGAACCTGAAACTAATACAGAAATTCAAGCATTTGTAGATGCATTTGCTCCAGTTGCAATCGACGTTGATTTATCAAATCTTACTGAACGTGAAAAATTGCTTGTTGCTAAATTAGCAGAAGCTGGAAAGATCTGTAATGAAATATTCTGGCAGCAATCATGTCATGATGCTATTGCAGTTAGAGATTCTTTATCTAAATTAAATGACATTAATTCTCAGTTAATGCTTAATTTAGTTAATATTTATTATGGACCTTATAACAAAATGAATGAATATAAACGTTTTGTAGGCAATGGTCCAGATGTACGTCCTCTTTGCGGCGGCTTCTACCCTATAGACATGACAAAAGAGGAATTTGAAAAACATATAGCTGACAATCCTCAAGATAAAGCAGCATTTGAAAGCCAATATACAGTAATAGTTCGTGATGAAAATGGAAAATTAAAAGCTGTTCCTTATCACGAATACTATAAACAAACAGCTGAACTTGCAAAATTACTTGATGAAGCTGCAGAACTTTGTGATAATCCATCACTAAAGAAATATTTAACATTAAGAGCTGAAGCCGTTAGAACTGACGATTATTTCAAAAGCGATTGGCAATGGATGGATTTAAAAGACAACAATATTGATGTTGTAATTGGTCCTATTGAAAATTATGAAGACGGTTTATTTAATTATAAAACTGCTTTTGAAGCTGTTGTAATGGTAAAAGATGCTGAAGCAACAAAAGATTTAGAAATGTTTAAATCAATTATCAGCGAAGTTCAAAATAGACTTCCATGGGATAAAAAGTACTATGTACCAGCACAACAAAGCGGTACTGTATTGCAAATGGTAAATGTTGCTTACTTTGGCGGCGATTGCCAAAAAGCTACAAAAACAATAGCAGCAGCACTTCCAAATGATCCTAATGTATATGAAAAGAAAGGTGGGAAAAAATCCATGTATAAAAATTTGATGGAAGCAAAATTTGATAAAATAGTTGCACCTATTGGTCAAACATTACTTTCACCAGAATTACACCAATTTATAGATAAAAAATCTATGATTAGCTTTGTTACAATGCATGAAGTTTCTCACAACCTTGGACGTGGTTTTGTATTTGGTCAAAACGATTTAACAGTACGTAAAGCATTAAAAGAAAAATATTCTCCTTTAGAAGAACTTAAAGCAGATATTTCTTCCATGTTTGCACATAAAGTAATGTTTGATTTAGGCAAAATAGATAACGATTATTTGAAGAAAACAGTTGTTACTTATATAGCAGGATTATTTAGATCAATGCGTTTTGGAACAGAATCAGCTCATGGTATTGCTAATTGTATTCAATTTAGATATTTATATGAAAATGGCGCAATTACTAAAAATCAAGATGGTACTTACGGATTTGATGAAAATAAATTCTTTGATGTAGTAAGCAATTTAACAAAAACTGTCTTAGAAATTCAATCAGAAGGCGATTACAAACGCGGTACAGATTTTGTTAATAAATATGGCAATATTACACCTGAACTTCAAGCTGAATTTGATAAAATTAAATCTATTCCAGCTGATTTAAACTCAACATATAAATTTTAATTAAATATTATATAACTATATTAAAATAATAGGAGCTATTTTTATAGTTCCTATTATTTTATTTAATAATTATGGCAAAAATATATTTGTTGATACTATCGACTTTATTATTTCTTGGAATTGCAAGCTGTGCCAATATAGCAGCTCCTTCTGGAGGTCCTGGAAAAGTCCAGCCTCCAACTATAGCAAGTTCTTCAGTACAATCTGGAACTACAAATTTTAATGACAAAGAAATTACATTAGAATTTAATAATTACATGAACCGTTCCTCTGTTATTGAAAATCTTAATATATCACCACGTGCAAAATATACATACAAATGGAAGGGAAAGAAATTAAATATTAAACTAAATGATAACTTAGAAGAAAATACAACATATACACTGCAATTAGATGCAAATTATACAGATTATTATAATAATTCTCCTAAAGAATCATTTGTTACAGTTTTTTCAACAGGGAATAATATAGAAAATGGTACTATACATGGTTCTATAGTAGGTACTGAAAATAAGTTAGGAATAAAAGTATTTGCTTATAATATAACAAAAATTAATGCTAACAGTATAAACTACTCTACTACTGAACCAGATTATAAAACCACAGTAGGAACTAATGGTAATTTTACAATATCTGCCTTAAAAGATGGGAAATATCGTATATTAGCTGTTGATGATGTTGATAAAAATGGATTAATAACAATAAAACAAGACAAAATTGGAATATCATGTTTTGATCCTACTCTAATCGCAGGCAATGCGGAAGCAGATGTAAATATATTTATAAATAATAAATTATCTAATGCAGATTCTTCAAAAACAAAAGATACAAATGACATAAAAAAAACAGATACTACATCTGAAACTACTTCAGAATCTCAAAAAACATTAATGACAGTTTCTGGTACTGTTCCTCAATATAATGAATTGCAGGAATATGGAAACATAAAGCTTTTATTGTATAATGATAAAGAAGAACATATTGTAAATATAGATTCAAAAGGTGCTTTTAAATTTGATAAAGCAAATGAAGGAATTTACCATATTTTATTATTTGTTGATGAAAATAATAACGAAAAATTTGATAAAGGCAGCTTGTCTCCATTTGATTTTTGTGAGCTGTTTTTCCCAGTAAATGAATCGTTAAATATTAGAAATAAATGGAATATAACAGATTTAGTTATTTCAACAAAATATAAATTTGCTAATCATACTTTTTTCAAGCAAATAAGGAACAAATAGTAAAACAAATCCATAAAAAAATACTCATTTAATTTATATTAGATGAGTTTTTTTTTTAATCTTATTTATAATAGAACAAGTTGAATATTCTTATTTATTTTTGCAATAATGACAGTTTAAACAACACATAAAACAATAACCAATTAAACACTTTTATAATTAATCATATCTAATTAATTCATTAAAATTTTGAATTTATAGAAAAAATTGTTATTTTAATAGTAATAAAATAATAACTTTAAATTAAATAAGGATAGAATTATGGCAAAGATAGACCCTCGTTGGGCAGAAAACTCTGCTTACAATATTATACAAGAATTAGCAATTGGATTTGAAAAAAGTCAAATTTTATTTACAGCTGTAAAATTAGATATTTTTTCAATTATAAAAGATACACCTAAAACTGCCGTTGAAATATCAAATACATTAAACACTAATCCTAAGTATTTAGAGCGATTACTTGATGCTTTAGTAGCATTGCGTTTATTAAATAAAACCGCTGATGCATATTCTAACACTGAATTATCAGCTAAACATCTTGTAAAAACAAGCTATGATTATTATGGATATCTTGCTCACAATTCAGATTTATGGGATAACTGGGGTACATTATACGATGTAATAAAAACAGGAAAAATCACAAAAAATATACCTGCAAATTTGAAAGGTGAAGAATGGATTCAAAACTTCTTGGAATCATTAGACTATCGTTCTAAACTAGAATCAGAATATGTATTAAAATTATTTCCTAATATTAATAATTTCAATAGAATGTTGATATTAGGTCCAGGCGGATTCCGTTATGCTATTGAATTAGTAAATAAATATCCTAATTTAGATATATATAGATTTGATTATCCTCAAATAATCGATGTATTAGAAAAAAAATTAGAAAAAGAATATACTGGAAATAAAATCCATTTAGTAAAAGGTTATTTATTAAATGATGATTTTGGAGATAATTATAATTGTATTTATCTTGAAAGCTTTTTACAAATTTATTCTGTATTAGATAATATTGATTTACTAAAAAGATTATATAAAGCATTAGCAAAAGGCGGCAAATTAATAATTCATCAACCGATTATTAGTGATGATAGAACTACTCCGCTTGTATCTGTTTTAGAAGCAGTAAGTTTATTAGTTAATACAGATCATGGCAATGTATATACTCATTCAGATATGTGGGTTACAATGAAAGAAGCAGGTTTTGGAAATATTGAATTTTTCAAGACTTCATTCAATACACAGGTTGTTGTAGCAACTAAATCTATAATAGGTTAATTTAGATTTAATATATTTGATATTATTTATATATAATGAATGAGATTCAAAATATAAATAAAGACGAACTAAAATTAAAACGATTATTAGGTATTGATTTTGGTATGGCACGTGTTGGATTAGCTTTAAGCGATGCATTGCATATTTCAACAACACCATTGGAAACATTACAATATAAAGACAATAATTTTTGGAATAATTTATCTGAGATTATTAATAAAAATAATGTTGGAGGTATTGTAGTCGGCATACCAATATATGAAACAGAAACTGAAACTCATTCAAAATTAATAAGTAATATTAATATCTTTGTAAATAAATTAAAAAAAATAACATCGCTGCCTATTTTTATGCAGGATGAATGCTTAACATCAAAAAAAGCAGTAACTGCTATGATAGAAATGGGCAAGAAAAAGAAATTTCGTTCTACAAAAGGAAATACTGATAAAATAGCAGCTGCTATTATTTTACAAGAATTTTTAAATAATTTAATCTAAAAAAAATATGAAAAAAAATCATTTGAATTTAATAAGCAAATTCGTTTTATCTTTATTTATTATTACGGCAATAACAACTTTTAATAATGAAATAAAAGCTCAAAGTACACAAAAAGATGTTAGTGTAACTATTTATAATTCTAATTTGGGAGTTATAAAAGATACTCGTGAAGTAAAACTAACAAAAGGAATAAATCAGCTTAATATAACTGATGTAGCCTCAAGTGTATATCCATCATCTGTATTAATAAAAATTCCTACAGCTGAAGTTATTGAACAAAATTATCAATATGATTTAGTAAGTATTAATAAAATACTAAATAAATATATTGATCAAGAAGTTACAATAAAAATGGAAAACAA